>JBGQJX010000492.1:0-3197 GCA_041499255.1 Ktedonobacteraceae bacterium
CGTCGGGCATCGGCAATACCCGTGTACCGCAAGTGTTTATGAAGCCAGGAGACACAGTCGCGGTCGAAATAGAGCACCTCGGTGTGTTGACCAACCCGGTAGTAGCTGAGAATTAGCATGGTTGCTGGTGCGAAATGGTTACTTCTCCACGAACGCTACCAGCCTGCAGAAAGCCGCCTCTCCCATGTTGAACTTCCAGGGGAAACAGCCGATCCACAAGCGCATATCGAGCACTTCGTCGATCATGCCACCCGCATTCTCAACGTGGAAAACTCCGTGCGGGAATAACTGGTAATGCATCAGCTGCAGGTCGTCTTCGGGCCAGATTTCTTCAAGCGGCTTGCCCAGTTTCTTAGCGCACTTAGCTGCCAGGTCGGGACGGACTATGCGCAGCACCGTATTCATGGGGTGATCCATCGAACTGGCATCAATGGCAAACCAGGAGATTTGCCGCTTCAGTGTCCAGTCGACAAACTCGTGGGTGGGTCCCGGGTGCATGTTGAAATAACGAATCTCGTTTGGCTCGGATTTACCATACCAGTTGCTTTGATAATGTTTGTGGTAGCCGGTATGCACCACCACGATATCGCCAGGTTCGATCCGTATGCCCGTCTTCCGCTCCCACTCCTCAAAGTGCTGCGAGGTATAGAGCTCATAATCCCCAATGCCCATAGCCTCCAGGTCCACAACTACCCCCGGTCCCACCAGCTTGTCCAGCGGAATACTGCCAATATCCTGTCCATTAGTGATAAAGTGCAGCGGGGCATCCAGGTGCGTTCCAACATGCAATGTAGACGAGATGAACTGTCCCCCCACTTTTTCAAAGGCGGGTCGTTTGATCCACTTGACGGTAGGCCCTTCATACGTGGCAAAGGAGGGGGTATTCACGTCCCAGTTTTGCGACAGGTCAATCACACGCATGTTGCTAAGATCGATTGGCTTCATAGTTTCTTCTCCTTCGGGCACAATGAATTGCGCCCCTACATTGATTTACGACTGCATCCAAAATAATTTGGTCGGTCAACTGCTCGACCGGGGTGTAATCAGCGGTAGCATAGACTGTGCGCGCGCTCCTCTTTATCCCTCCTCCTTTATGCTAGCTGCCAGGTCGCGCACTGCCGCGACAAAGCACTCCATCGGCGGATGTACAAGGCCCGCGCCGACCTGACCTATGCCTGGCAGGCGATGGGCAATGCCGGTGTTGATGATCGGCAACAGGTGCTGGCGCACGACCTGCCGGACATCAATG
Source organism: Ktedonobacteraceae bacterium (assembly GCA_041499255.1). GTDB lineage: Bacteria > Chloroflexota > Ktedonobacteria > Ktedonobacterales > Ktedonobacteraceae > UBA11361. The sequence continues at coordinate 1,250 of JBGQJX010000492.1, forward strand.
CCCACGGGTGAGCCACGAAAACTCAGTGGTGGCAATTGGTACTGGTTTTCCTCGGCCACTGTAATATCGTACATCTCCAATGTATAGCGTAGCGCATCAGCCGGCGTTCCGCCAATGAACCGTACAATGGCTGGCGCTGTCGCCATGGCAAATCCGCCAATACCAGCCGTCTCCGTGATGGCGCTATCGCCGATATCCGGGTTGGCGTCTTCCTCCGAGAAGCCGCTAAAATAGAGCCCCTTGACTGGTTGCGCCGGAGCCACGTACCAGCGGTCGCCTAATCCACTCACGCGAATGCCGAAATCCGTGCCATTGCGAGCCATGGTGGTCACCACGCTACTGAAACGAATGCCGTGCGCCGCCAACGTTGTCGCTTTGCACGCTGCCATCGAGAGGTTCACGAAAAAATGATCATTGCCATGGATGAAGCGCATTACACTGGCCGTCTCTTCCGTGGATATTCCCGTCTCCACCAGGTACGGCGCGACTTCGCGCAGGAAGAGCGAAGTTGCCGCTTTGTTACGATTGTGGCACTCGTCGCCCATAAGCAGAGCCTGCGCTATGATGGTCTTTAAATCCATACCGCCCATTGCACGCACCGCGCGGGCCAGTGCCGGACCCAGCACCTGCTGCATCCAACGCAGCTTTGTCAGGACCTCGGGGCTATTAGCACCGTAGCGCAACACCTTGCCCAGTCCCTCATTCAGGGTGCTGAACGTCTGGTGTCCAGAAATCGGCTCCTCTATCACCTGGACTGGCATAGATGCCGAGACGACACCAGCCATCAGCCCAACTGTATGAAAGTGGTGGCATGGAGCGAAAGCGATATCGCCACTTGCCGCCAGGCGCTCTGCGGCTGCTATGTCTGGCGCCAGCCCCTCGTAGAGCAGCGCGCCCATGATCGCACCGCGCAAGGGGCCCGACATGCGCTCCCAGATGATTGGCGGCCCGGCGTGCAGCAGCAGGTGCTTATGCATCCCGGGGATCGCCTCGCCGGCCGGTCGCACATCCACGAGTCGCGGACGCGCGGCCATCATGCGCTGTACTACATCCTGATTGGCAGAGTCGACGCGAGGATCGCCCAGTAGCAGACGCAGTGCCGCATCGCTATTGCCCGCCGAAGGCTGCCAGGCGACACGCGTTACGGGCACGCCCTGGGCGTCCAACGCATCAGCGAAGAGGTCGGCACCGACAGTAATGATGCGCAAGGGAGAGTCAAAAAGGTCAAAAACCCTGGACATGGTCGGCCTCCCTGGCTTGAAAGGTGTCGCCGTTATCAGCGTCGCTCACCAATAAGGCGGCAGCAGGGGCCCCAGCCGCTTCGAGCATTGTATGCTGCATCGATAGGTAGCCTCCTGGTTGGTCGCAATCTTTGCCCAAATATTACCACAAAAACACGAACAGGGTGCCCTGGCTTCAGCTTCTAGGTATCTTGCGATATTCCCCTTTACGAAATAAAGGCGCAATTTTTACAAACATCCTCGAAATTGGGAACATTTCGTCATGTTGCAAAATAGAAGGTTGAGGTTTCTCAATGTTCTATAGGTACTTTTCTGCCAGAAAATCATATGCCAATGAAAGGCTCTCTCTCTGATAAGGTAATATCCTCTTGTGTCATCTGTACTCAACATAATTGATTGTGTTTCATAGCTTAACAGAGTAATTACCTGCTTCAGCTTACTACACGAGGCACAGACGTCATGAATTACGGACGAGCAGATGACCGGTATGCTAGCACACGGAAAAAGAACGCATACATCAAAAAGAGACTTCCGTAAGTTCACATCTGTATCAATGAAGGGTATGTAATGGTTTTGGTACAAGTGCTGGCTATACGGTAGATCGCTCGGTGTCCCTATCTGAAAGAAGGAAGAAATTTCTATGCAGCAGCAATACAGGCGCAAAGCCGTCTCGTTTTTAGCGCGACGTAAACGTTTTTCGCCGCTCA
>JBGQJX010000493.1:0-3195 GCA_041499255.1 Ktedonobacteraceae bacterium
AACAGGAGGATACCTATGGGACATGTAATGATCCACAACACACGAGGGAAAGATGATGTCGAGCGAGCTTCTCTCGCCTTTCTCGTCGGCACCACCGCTCTCTCCTCTGGGCAAGAGGCGACACTTCTCCTAACGGTTGAGGGTGTCTGGGTTGCCACCAAAGGCTATACTGAAGGTTTGCAGGCCCAGGGTTTCGCACCCTTGAGTGAGATGGTGCAACAGTTTGCTTCCAGGGGAGGGCAGATCTGGGTCTGTGGAGCCTGCGCCAAACCACGCAACATCACTTCTGAGCACCTGGTAGAAGGCGCACAGATTATTGGCGCAGCAACTGCTATCGAAGCCTTGGTCAAAGGAGCGCAGACGCTGAGCTTCTGATCATGGCTCTCACTATGTTGCTTCCAGTCGGCCTCGGTCTACGCGCTGACTGGAAGCAGTTGCTACCTGTACTGGCTACTTGGCACATCCGTTCGCAAAATAGCTAACTTCACCTTCTCCTCCTCGCTATTTGCCTAGCACGTGAAACTCGAGAGAGGGAAAAGCAAGGATGTTCTTCTCGCTCTTCCCGAGAAAAGCCTCAAGCATACGAGAAAAACAGGCGCTTGGAGAATGCGCCTTTGACTTGTGCTTCCAATAGAAGCGAAATGCTTCACGATGCCACCGCAACAAGGTCGTCTTCCTGGACGATGACGAGAGCTTGTTTCCATGCTCGAACCACCCTTGCTCAAAGCACAAGGAGGATTCGATCTGCTTTCGTACAGACTGGTCGTTTCACCTGACGCTGGAGCATGATCAGGGGCACGCGTAAGAAGGCATTTTCTGCTATGAGTTCCGACTTGCTTCGGCCAAGGTCTGCCAGGGTTCCAAGCGGCAATGAGGAAGTGAGCGGTTTGGTCCAATGAACAATGCTGGCGCGCCATTCGTTCACATAAGAAACCACGAGCCGCTTGAGCCGAGAAAAAATCAAAATGAGCTTCTCCTTCAAGTGGATGCATTGTTGTTCTTGTTACGGTGTAAGCACTTGTTCACGCCCTCAAATTTTACCTCGGCTGCATGTCTTTTTGCAACCAGTGAAGGCAGGCTCTATCGCTCTTACATTGGCTTTTCCGAACGGATATTCCAAGTAGCCAGTACAGGCCAGCCCGGACATGCTCCTCCTCAACTTCGTTAGTCTCGCTGCTTCATTCATCGACTCCCTGCTGGTTTTCTCTTAGCCTGCATCTTCCTATGAGATGATTGAGGCGCTACAGGCGGATCAGTGTCGTACGAGTAGCCTAGCGTATGATGGTTGAGAACATCGGCTGGTTTGGCCGTGTCTGGCCAGGGTGGCACACCTCCTGCTGTAGCATCGTAGAAAATCAAGGTGTCGTTCAAGTTATGCCCAAGTGGTCCTCCAGACGCTGGCAGGTAAGGGTCTATGTCCAGGTGCTGGCGCTGCCATAGCGTCCATAGGCGGTCGATATTGCAATGGTGTAAAAAGAAAATTGGATCGTTTGGTGAATCATCCCTGGACATAGTGCCACCAACCCAGACGTGCACGCTGTTGTGTATATGACCGGCCCCATACCATCCCTCCAGGCGGTTACGGAAGCTCGGTTGCGCGGTACTATCCCATGGCTGGGCATCGTAAGGAACTTCGTTGAGAGCGGCATTTACCTGCTGAGTCTTTGGTAAGCCCGGGGTTGTGGTCACCAATGCGGATAACCGTGTTCGGGCAACGTGCGCGGCGAATTGTGTCCGCGCAAAGGTACGTGTAAGGTAAGTGATATTCGGGGTGGGGTTTGTCGGTGATTGATCCAGGACGACCAGAAGCCAGTTATCGGCCCTGAAAGGCCCGCTCGCCACCATGGCGTCGTTGGGGTTCTTCTGGCCCATAAAATCGTCAGTCCATGGACTTCCCGGGACCGGGTCCGAGGAATTATTCGCCGTCCAATCCCAATATGGCAGCGTCACGCTCGGATCGATCTTCTGTAAGTCCTGCTCGATGTGACGGAGAAACACACGGTGCCAGGGGAGAAAGGCAGGCCCCTGATGCGCCCACATGGGCATTGGCATATTCATCTGTCCCATCTGAGCCATAGCATTCATGTGAACTTCAACATAGTCGTCGTAGCGATGTTTGCTTGCGTCGTTTGGGTGGAGCTGGCTTGGCGTCTGGTGTTTCAGTGTCAACACAGCATTGATAAAAGCAGCCTTCTCGGCGGCAGTTAGCTGTGCCTGATTCTTGCGGTAATCCATTTCTTTTTCCTCTTATGTTTTGAATTATCTGACTGTACATTGCTTAATGACTTTTTACGAAATGAACTGGCCATCCATGGGGGGCGATTATGAGGTTTCACAAAATAATCCGGATAGCGATACATGCACGGAGGGCCGATAAATCGGCGGTGGCCGCGATAAATCGGGCCCTACTCGTCCGTCAAGCTATTGAGACCTGGCAACCGCGAGGGTTGCCACTACATTTCACCTCTTAGAGACAATGTGTGAAACTTCATTAAGGAAGGATTAGCTTCTTACGCGATCAATACATGAGACGATGGCAACGGGTATTTTTTTGTTATGAGGTTTCTGAGGAAAGGGAATCGAGCTGAACGCCAATAACGCGCTTGACAATACGTAGAACATTTATTCATAATAAGAACAAATATTTCAGAATGACGGAAGGAACAGCAGATTACCTACCCGGCGTGCGAGTCCCTTGATGGACTGGAAGCGACTGAGTACACTAAACAGGGTATGTTAAATGAAAGTGAGCAGAGAAAAAAGATGGAAAACACTAGATCCACTGTGCGTGTCAGTATGGACGTGGCACTTACGCCGGAGGTGGCGTTCGATGTAATCATCGAGGAGCTTGCCACTGCTCTTGCCAAGGCAGGGATGGGCTTTGAGGCAGGAACGAACGGACGCGTGACCGAGGGTGAGCTGGAGGTGGGCCGCGTCGTATCCTGGAAGCCCGGCGAGCTGATCCGGCTCCAGTGGCAGCAGGCCGACTGGGATAGCGGGGAGTTGACGGAGGTCGAGATGCGGTTTGAGCCGGTCGATGGCGGCGCGCGGGTAACTCTGGAGCATCGCGGGTGGGGTGGCCTGGTCGGCGACCCCGGCGAACTGGCAGGCTGGTTCGCAAGTCAAGTGGCCGCGCCGCTCTTGCAGGCGATGGCACCCGTAGGGCTGGGGAATTGGCTGACCGACCGGCGCGCT
>JBGQJX010000494.1:0-3194 GCA_041499255.1 Ktedonobacteraceae bacterium
CCTCGTTTACCTCGAAGAGCGTCATATCCTCACCGCCGCTGATATTGAAAAGCACGCGCTTTGCGCCTCGAATAGTGACATTCAGGAATCCGCCCGCGACAGCCTCTTCAGCAGCATGTTGGGCGCGGCCACGACCCTGTCCCTGCCCAATGCTCATCAATGCCGTACCTGCTTCGTGCAATACACTCCGTACATCAGCAAAGTCCACGTTGATCATACCGGGAACATTAATGACCTCTGCGATTCCCTGCACACCCTGGCGTAGTACATCATCTGCAAGCTTGAAGGCCTCTACAAGGCTGTGATCCCGCCCCGTTGTCGCGAGCAAGCGGTCATTTGGTACGGTAATCAAAGCGTCAATTTCTGAACTAAGTGCCTCCAGGCCCTCCTCCGCAATACGGCGCCTCCGCGTTCCCTCGAAGGTGAATGGTAATGTGACGATACCAATCGTCAATGCCCCAATTTTCTTAGCAATCGATGCGATAACCGGAGCTGCTCCTGTACCCGTGCCACCGCCCATCCCGGCTGCAATGAACACCAGGTCAGCTTCACCCAGGGCAGCACGAATCTCGGCTGTACTCTCCGTAGCAGCTCGCAATCCTACTGCTGAAATGCCGCCTGCCCCCAGCCCTTTGGTATAGTGTTGACCAAGGCAGATACGCTCTTGCGCGTCCGAAAGTGACAACACCTGTACATCAGTATTCATCGCAATGAAACGCACCCCACGTACATGCGCGCTGATCATGCGATTTACCGCATTCATACCACCTCCACCAACACCTGCAACCACAATATCAACATGATGCTGTGCTCGCTCTATTGCTTCAAGGGGGGATTGAGTAGGTTGAGCATCCTCTTCTGTATCTCTTTGGTTCCAGCCTGGCCGGATTCGCTCATCCTGATTTTTTACGCCTTCTGCCTCTACCTCGTGTCGCAGGACAGCCCACTGATTCTCTTGCTCTTCGTACACTTCTGGCCTGCTTTCAGGCTTCCCTGCCCATTGTTTTGGGGCCATCTCACGTTTGGATGCATTATCGTGTGACATCGATTGCATACAACCCCCAATTTCTCTTATTCTTCTCACCAGTAAAACAGTCTGGTGCATAAAAATCTACTGGAATGAGCAGGTGTGTACAACTTTAAATGGCGTTCTATTCGCATTGTAACAAGTATGTCAAGTACGCCGCTGAACAGCTGAACAGGAACGAAGAAGGCTGAACTCCTGTATCTACCAGGTGCTCAGCCTTCTTCTTGCTCAAAAAACCTTACTCTTTTTTCAAAGAAATGCCGCCGCTCGCCTTAGCGGCCTTTTTCTCTTTCTGCATCTCTTTCTTTTGTTTATTTGACTTCGGAGCAGCTTTCTGTACTTTTTTCTGTTCTTTATTGGCCATAAAACGTACCTCCTGATTCCGTAAATGAGTGAATACAACGCGGGAAGCATAGGAGAAAGCCCTTCATTTTCTCCTGCCTAACTAGAGGCTAATCCCAGCACCCCATTCAAAAAGGGGTCCTCTTCATATGCGCAAGGGTCAACACTAGCAGACCTTTACTGGATACCTGTATTGTACCAAATTTTTGAGTGAAGAGGTAGTAACTATAACCTCTGTTGCAAAGCGGATCTCAATGCCGCCTGAGTTAAACAACACGCGCGAAGTCAATGCAATGCTTTTTCTTCAGCGGTTGCCAGCGCGTGAGTAATCATGCGTATTACATTACCTATATCCGTTGGTTTGCGTAGTTGATGGATGCCTCGACGTTGAAGTTCAGCAACTGGTAAAGTAGCGCTCATCATGATTGCTGGCACTCCACTGGTCTCCGTTTTCTCCTGGAGAAGATCATACAACTCGATCCCGTTTATCCCAGGCAAGCGGTAATCCAAAAGCATGAGACAAGGATAAATTTCTGGAGCCTTTTCCAGGGCCTGAAAACCGTCGGAAAACATCGTAGTTTGATATGGCGTTTCCTCTTCAATTAATTGCTTCAGGAAAACGCCAATATCAGCATCATCCTCGACAATGAGAATTGTTGAGCTTCGTGGGCATAGTGCTGCCGGCGGTATGACCTCCCCTACCATAGTGTTCCTTAACCTTCCTTTCTACATGCAGTAGATGAGAAAATGAGTACGAAATATGATTATATCTTAGTGTAACGTTTATCAAAGGGAATTGGTTACGCCGATTCAAACCAATAAATTAATCAGCTTATCGGCTATGTATTTAACACTACGCGGCTGTTTCCCGCCCAGGTAACGACTCACTTTTTCGCTGGCAAGCGCGATTGTCTCAGCTTCAGCCTGCTCTAACCCCGTTGGCGCGGCGCGAACATCGCGTACTTTGCCGTTAATCTGGATAACCAGGTTAAAAGTATCCTCGTACAGAGCCTGCTCGTCAAAGTTCGGCCAGCTTTGATGATGAACAGAGTAGTCACCGCCCAGGCGTGACCACAACTCCTCTGCGAGAAATGGGGCGAACGGTGCCAGGATCAGGACGGTTATACGGGCTGTTCGCTGCCACTCCTCCACGGACATCGTAGATTTCTCACGTGTAGCCCAGCGGGTAAGTTCCATCAATCCCGAGATGGCTATGTTGAACTTTAAACGCTCGATGCCTTCTTGCACCTTCTTGATGCTGCGATCAAGCATGCGCAAATCGACTCCACCAGTGCCGGGTTCGTGTTTCCCTGTAACTAACGTCCAGACCCGCGAGAGAAAGCGTTCCATGCCCACCATGCCCTTATCGCTAAAATCGCCGCCATCTTCCCAGGGACCGCAGAAAAGCAGGTACATTCTCAGGGTATCGGCTCCATGTAGTGCCACGTACTCGTCGGGGTTCACCACGTTCCCACGGCTTTTACTCATTTTGAAACCATCTTTGATCAACAGACCATGAAGGCGTAAATGAGGGAATGGCTCATTGAACGGCAGGTGACCAAGATCATGAAGCGCCATGGTGACAAAGCGCGCATATAAATGGTGTCGCAAGACATGTTCCTTGCCACCAAAATAGATATCTACCGGTAACATGCGCTCCGTACGTTCGGGGTCCCATGGTCTGTCATTGAACTCGCTCGACGGGTAACGCAGGTAATACCAGCTCGAGTCTAAAAAAGTGTCTGATACATCGGTTTCGCGGCGCGCTTCTCCGCCACAGGCGGGACAGGGAACTTGTACGAACGACTCAACAGTGGCCAGTGGA
>JBGQJX010000495.1:0-3172 GCA_041499255.1 Ktedonobacteraceae bacterium
AGGCGGCCTGTACTACGACCTGGAGAACAAGGTCATCGCCGCAATAAAACCCCGTCCAGCGTTTCTACCGGTCTTGCGGATGCTGAACGGGGTCATGGAGTTTGACGAGACCAGGGGTCTGCTGGTGACAGAACACTGGTGCGACCGGAACCGACGGGATTCGAACCCGCGATCTTCTGCGTGACAGGCAGACATGTTAGACCACTACACCACGGCTCCTCTTGTTGCTTTGGATTATCATTTCTAATTCATCCGCTGCGAGTAGGATAATAACAGACAGGCGGATTTCTGTCAAGCCCCTTGCGCACCAAATTCGTTCAGTGGTACCATTAAACAATAAACCTGAAACAGAAAGCAAAATCGTGGGCAAGGATATCCTCGTTGATGGCTACAACATCATCAAGAACAACGCTACGTTTCGTATCGTCGAAACGCGCAACTTCGCCGCGGCCCGCGAGGCCCTCGTCACCCAGCTCGTCAATCGCTACCGCCATACGCCCCATCACGTCATCGTCGTTTTTGATGGCGATGGTACCAGTGAACAGGTAAGCCACGACCGGCGTATCCGCATCATCTATTCGCGACACAACGAAACCGCCGATAGTGTCATCAAACGACTGGCTACCGAGGCCAGAGCAGCAGGTCGTGAAGTAGAAATGTACAGTAATGACGGGGAAGTGCGCCTGGCTGTTGCCCAACGAGGAGGAGGCATCCATAGCGTCGATCAACTTACCAGCCAGTTAAACGCCCCATCGCGTGACGTCGCCCGTCGTGCCCGTCATCGCCTGGCAGTTCGCCGAAAATACGGCCTTGACCCCTCGTACGATCCCGATAGCGAACCAGAATATCCCCGTACTCCCAGGGGCGGTAAGAAAAAGTCGTCTCGCCACCGCACATAATCCTGCCCAGGACAAAAGAAAAGGGTGATCCTGCGACAAGGATCACCCTTTTCTCCGTCTTCGCTAGACTTTTATTTTTCACGATTCGCTACCGGAGGACGCTCTTCTTCTGCCGGAGACTTCTCCTCTGTCCACTTTAGGTTGCTGCTCTGATTCAATCTTTTTTCTGGCTTTTTAGCGAATCGTGCGCGCAAAACGTAGGTAAAACCCTCAATTACGATCTGGCGCGACATCTTTGACTTGCCAACACGCCGGTCCATAAAGACAATGGGTGTCTCGACAATCTTGAAGCCCTTTTGCGAGACTCGATACGCCATCTCAACCTGGAAAGCATAGCCCTCAGATTGAATAGTATCCAGGTCGATACTCTCTAAAACCTCGCGACGGTAGCAGCGATAACCAGCGGTACAATCATGCACCGGAAGCCCGAGCATAAAGCGTGCAAAAATATTTCCACCGCCGCTAATGAATTTGCGCACAGGCGACCAGTCGGGGGTATCGCCACCGGGGACATAGCGCGAGCCGATCACCAGGTCTGCGTTTTCAATCGCCTTGAGAAAATCGGGTAGATAGCGGGGATCATGCGAAAAATCGGCATCCATCTCAAAAGCTGCATCATAATTATGCTCAACAGCATATTTAAAACCCGCAATATAGGCCGTTCCAAGGCCTAATTTGCCTGCTCGGTGCAACACATTCACTTGAGGATTCTCTTCATGAAGCTCGTCCGCGAGCTTTCCGGTACCATCGGATGAATTGTCGTCAACGATCAGCACATCGGTATCAGGAGCAAACGAGAAAACCTTATCCAAAAGTGGGCGCAGGTTTTCTAATTCGTTGTAGGTAGGTATGATGATCAGCGTTTTCATATAGTATTGTCTCCATCTCTTGCCGATGCTGTTGCTGGTGCAGGCTGAAAGCCTATCTCGCGTTCATATGCAGGCAAAGTACTCAAGGTTTCGTGTTCTCCAGGTAGATGTTTCTGTCCCCACGCATCCTCTTGTCTCAAAGGAATGCTATTATGCTGAGTCAGGCGGAATAGAAGCAAAGCAATGACCCCTACTCCCAGACCAAACCACAGTGTACAAAGACGGATGAGCAGTGTCGCCGCGCCTCCTATAGTTGCCGAAGTTGTCACGAGCAAGCGTGTGAGCCCCAACATACTACCATCGGCTGTACCTAGTCCTCCCGGCAAACCTGAGGCCGATCCGATCAACGATGAAACAGATAAGATAAATATAGATTTCAGGAGTAGATCGGGTCCCGGTGTGATCCCCAGGCCCAGAAATACAAAATAAAGCGCCACGCATTCTCCTGACCATGAGATAACGCCAATACACACGGCAAGCAGTAAAGGACGCCATTGCAACAGCGTGTAGGAGCTTTCATAGAAATCACGTACCAGGTGAGCAAACCGCGCCATAAGTGGTAATCTCTCGCCAACACTCAGCACTGCCAGCGAAAGTGGGCGGTTTTGAATCAGCAAGATCCCGCCCAAGCCGAGCGCCAGCAAGACCAGCAATATTGCCCAGCTAAAACGATAGAGCGCCAGCCCTGTTGCTGCCAGGACGAGCATCGCGAGACCGTCACTCAGGCGTTCGGCCACAATAATCGGTGAAGTGCGACTGATTGATGCCCCGTTCGTATTCTTCAACATGTATGATTTCAGTAATTCGCCTACCTTGCCGGGCGTAATCGCCATCGAAAGCCCTGATAGGAAAATCAGTAGACTTTTCACCCAGGGAACGTGCAGTGTAAGGCGTTTAAGAAAATACTGCCATTTGAAAAAGCGGCAGAGATAATTGAAGAGTGTCAGCGCCAGGATAAGTGGAAGATATGCCCAGTGGAAGCGGGCTAAGGCGTTGAACATTTGTGGTATGTCCGCATAGAGAGCAACGCCCGTCATAACAACAAATGCCAACACCAACGAAAATATTATTCCGGTGCGTATTTTGCGAATGTGCAAACCCGCGCTCTCCCTTACTTTGGAAAAATGTATAGCACAAAAATAATAATTGCTATACACAAAACAACGGTTCCGAGCATGTGACGGTCACGAAATAGAACTTCTTCGGGACTTCCGCCTTCCATTCGCATATAGACCAGGTACAAATAGCGGAACATGCCGTATAGAACCAGTGGAATAGTGATCATCAGGCGATGGTTTCCTGTCGGCCCCTGGAACGTATACAGGCTGTAGGACATTATGGTCGCCGCGGTCACTATGGTGATCATCTGGTCGAGCATAGGCAGACTATACTCTTTGAGGATCC
>JBGQJX010000496.1:0-3162 GCA_041499255.1 Ktedonobacteraceae bacterium
CATCAAGAGTGTCGTGTTCTACTGGCGGCCGGTATCTACGTGCGCTACTACGACTACGCGTACTGTACAGGTTATCGTCGTCACTAACATCATATTCCACCTGACCAGGCTGCTTTCTCGCCATTAGTCCCATGGTCGAACCTCCATTCTAGAAAATATTAGAACAAATTTTCTTGTATATTATTATAGAATGTATGTTCAAGTCAAGTGTTTTAGAACTTATTACCTAAAATGGAGAAAAATCTGTTATTCTGAAACCTCTTTATCGGTTGGACTGAACATGATACAATACTCCCATTACAAAAGAGGAAAAGCAGGGGTATGTTGCATTGTTTAGCACGCTACACCTGAAACGGATACATAAGTATTACATGTTAGACATCATCATCACGCTGGCGGAAGCTTTCCGCGCCCAGCATAAACAACTGTATATGGTAGGTGGGACGGTGCGCGATGTGTTGCTGCACAGGGAACAATCCAACGATGCTGACCTGGCTACAGATGCGCAGCCTGAAGAGATCAAACGGCTGGTCGCGCCAACACACCCGAGCGCGGTGGTGCTGGTAGGCGAGCGGTTTGGTACCGTGCGCCTTCATTACGGCAACGACATAATCGAGATAACCACCTTTCGTACTGAGCGCTATAACCCGGAATCGCGGAAACCAGAAGTGTGCTTCGGCACGAGATTAGAAGATGACCTGCTAAGACGCGACTTTACCATTAACGCCATGGCACGCGACCCCCTCAATGGACATATCATCGATCTTTTTGGCGGGCGACAGGATTTAGAGGCCCATATTTTGCGCGCCGTGGGAAACGAGCCGGATAAGCGCTTTGATGAAGATCCCCTGCGCCTGCTGCGCGGGGTGCGTTTTGCAGCTCAACTGGACTTCACTATTGAGCCAGAGACAAGGCGCTCGATCTTACGCCAGTCTGCGAAACTCCAGAAGATTAGTCGTGAGCGTATTCGCGATGAAATGAATAAGCTGCTGGTATCACCACATCCGGCGAAGGGGCTCGACCTGCTGGTGGAACTTGGCTTGATGGCATGGATTATAGCGGAAGTACTGGAGTTGCGTGGTGTGAGCCAGCAGCAAAACCGCGCCATCTCTTCAAAGGATGTCTACGCGCATGTGCTTCGAGTTGTGGAACGATCGTCTCCCCGCTTAGAGACGCGCTGGAGCGCGCTGCTGCACGATATCGCCAAGCCGCGCACGAAGAGTGTCGAAGAGAATAAAATCCATTTCTTTGGCCACGAGGACGTGGGGGCGTATATGGCGCGGGACATTTTAAAGCGGCTGCATTTTGGTCGAGATTTTATTGAAAATGTGTCAAGAGTAGTGCGCCTGCACATGCGGGTGAACGCCTATACCAGTGACTGGACTGATGGAGCCGTGCGGCGACTCATGCTGGACAGTGGCGAGGTTCTCCCTGATTTGCTTGATCTTTCCCGGGCAGACATTACGAGCTACCGCGCAGATAAGATTTCGCGTGCCGCGGCGCGGGTGACCGAGCTGGAGGAGCGCTGCCGGAGGCTGAAGGAGGAGGCGGAGCGCGTTCCGCTGAAAAGCCCGCTGGACGGTAATGAATTGATGGCGCTTTTTGATCGCAGCCCAGGCCCATGGCTGCGCCCTTTGAAAGATCATCTGCTTGGCCTGGTGATTGATGGCATGCTTTCTCCCGATGATAAAGAAGGAGCAGCAAGCATTGCGCGCGAATTCTTAGAAGGGACGGAGGGGGATCATTAAACAACAAGCCCTCACGAATGATATAGTTGAATTAAATCTTGTAAACGGCTGGCCATTGTTGCTTTCCAATATCTCACGATATTTTGCGCAGTAAAGGACTCGACCATGACAAAGGTGAATAAACAGGGATCACATAAACCGGAAAAGAAAGCCGGTGCCCCAAAGACAACCGAAGCAAAAAAAACAGGCGCCGCTCCACAACCAGTGATTGCCTCCAGGGATAGCACACCAGCGATTAAGGATAAGCCGAGCGCGAAAAGCAATCAGCCTCGCGTCGGTGGAACGGCTGTCTCGGGCGCGAAATCCACGCGGCCAAAGGAAGTCACATCAACGAATCCCCAGCAGCAGCAGGCCGAGAGTTACAATCGCGATATGCGTCGTCGTATGGATCACCTGGGCACTGGCTCTCAGGCTGCCGGAGTGAAGGATCCAAGGCAGAAGCGACTTGAGAAAAGGAAGAGACGTATCGAGGAGCGCAAACAAGAGGTAAAGAAGGTGGCGGCTACCGGACCGCGCAACATTTCACTAGGCCGCAGGAACACCTATTTCTTGATTGCCGTGGTGGCAGTTATTATCATAGTGATTATCATTGCCTATTTTATCAACCACCTTTAAATAGCCCTTCAGGGCCGGATGGTATCGTAAATCAAAGGACCAACAGTTACCGGGGCATCGCTCCAGGTGTAACAGGCCAGCAGCGCTTCGTGTATAGAGGCGGCTTCGGCATCGCTGCGAGCGTGGATCTCCACCAGTGGTTCACCGGCCTGGCGGCAATCGCCCACCTTTGCCTGCAAAACGAGACCGGTACGGTGATCGATTGGCTCGCCTTTTTTGAAGCGCCCCGCCCCCAGGTGCATACTTGCCAGGCCCATTTGCTCTGACTCTATGCCGGCGATATAGCCGCTGCGCGGCGCCAGCAGCATCGTACGTACAGGGGCAGCGGGCAAAAGCTGCGGTTGTTCGATTTGCCTGGCGTTGCCACCCTGAGCCGCGATGACCTCGGCCAACTTTGCGACGGCTGCTCCTGATTGTACAGCCTGTTCAACACGTTGCTTTGCTTCAGGGAAACTAGCAGCGCTGCCCGTCATGACCAGTAATTCCGAGGCTTCATGGTAACAGAGTTCTGAGACATCGCGCGGACCTTCGCCATGGAGAATAGAGATAGCCTCGGCCATTTCTAGCGCATTGCCGATAGCATGGCCCAGGGGTTGATCCATCGAGGTGATGGCAGCAACCGTGTGCAGACCTGCCAGTCGTCCAATATCAACCATGGTCTCGGCAAGGCGACGCGCCTGCTCGACCGTCTTCATAAACGCGCCTGAGCCAACCTTGACATCCAGTAGTAAGTGCGATGCTCCAATGGCCAGTTTTTTACTCATAATGCTGGCCGCGATAAGGGGGATGCTCTCAATGG
>JBGQJX010000497.1:0-3152 GCA_041499255.1 Ktedonobacteraceae bacterium
CGCTCCAACTTCAATGAAACTTCGCGTAATGTCACGGGTTTCTTGCAGGTTGTTGGGGTTGATGACCAGTTGCACGGAACGTTCAATGGTTGATGGGTCTCGTCCGATGGCGGCGCAATGTTCATCAAGCACCGCGCTTTTATGCTGGAACAGCTCAGTTGGTCCGCCTGGGAGATTCCATATGTCCGCGTACTGCGCCACCACGCGCAAAGTCAGCTTTTCGCCGCTGCCGCCAATGACGATTGGTGGGTATGGCTTTTGTACGGGTTTTGGCTCGCAGTAGGCGTTCTTAAGTTGATAGTATTTCCCGTCAAAATTGGCTGACGTTTCTGTCCACAGGAGTTTGATCACTTCGCAGGCTTCTCCTAAGCGGCGGATTCTCTCACCTGGCGCGTACAGCGGAATGTTGTACATTTCGTGCTCTAGCTCGTTCCAACCGGCTCCAATGCCGAAATCGAGACGCCCGCGAGAGATGATATCAATGGTCGCCGCCATATTTGCCAGCACAGCCGGGTGGCGGTAGGTGTTACCTGTAACCATCACTCCCACGCGCAAGCGTTGCGTGCGAGCCGCGAGCGCAGCCAGCAGTGTCCAACCTTCAAGGCACTGGCCGGTTGGATCGGGACCCAATGGGATGAAGTGATCAAATACCCAGGCGTGCTCAAAAATGGGAATGCTATCTGCCTCAAGCCAGACTCTCAGCATTTCCTCATATGTAGTATTTTGTGGAGCTGTTTTTATACCGAAGCGCAGGTTCTTTTTTGTTGACATGTGTGCTTTTTTCCTTTTTACATGCTTTCCAGTGGTATAAAGCCGATTACTCTGAGGGCGTTGGCCATGGTTTGTACCGTGGCGTTGACCAACCAGGTGCGGAATACTTTTACACGCTCGTCCGTCTCTTTTAGTATGGGCGGCGTATGCTCGTAGAAATCGCTAAAGTGTGAGGCTAAATCATAGATGTACGCAGCAAGCATATGCGGAGCGAGCTTTGTGCTGGCCTCTGCCAGGCTGCGCGGGTAGGCGTCGATGTGGCGCAGCAGTTCCCATTCGCTCTGTTCCAACTGGTCAGGCAGCGCTGTAAGCCTTTCGGGCAACTCATAGCCGCTCTTATCCAGTTTACGAAGAATGCTGTTCGCCCTGGCGTAGGCATACTGGAGGTAGACTCCGGTGTCGCCATTGGCTCGCAGCGCCTCGTCCATGTCCAGCGCGATAACTTGCTGTAGATTATAGCGAATCATGAAGTAGCGGATAGCGGAGGCTGCCGCGATGGCTGCTGTATCTGCCGACAACTCAGGTTTCGTTTCTTGCATTCGCTCAATGGCGGCGTTGATGAGATCATCGGCTTTGATCTCGATACCTTTGCGACCGCTCATAGCATAGAAATCGTGCTCGCCGGAGGTGTCTACCCCCAGGCGGGCCGCGGTTGCGGCGGAGAGCGTGACTACTTCGTAGGCGAGGTGCGTCGAGTTATCTGCTTGCTCGTCATAGCCAAGCCTGCGCAGGCTCTCGTAGAGCACCTGCTGTAGATACGACTGGCGCACATCGATCACGTTAATGACCCGCCTGGCATGGCCGAAACGCCTGGGATCAACTTCCTCAGTTGTCCCATGTTCGTTCTCCTCGTCGGGCGTGCGCATCGTCCAGAGCAGGCGTCCATCGTGCTGCCTCCCCCAGGGGATAAATGTGAACTGAACTGCTATTTGCGGGTCATCAGCGAGACCGAATTTCCAAAGCTGGTAGGCAATATCTTTGGCTGTGTAGGTTGCCGTGCCGTCGCTTCGGACGAGAATCTTATCGCTTGTGCGGTCGCCCTCTTCTGTTTGCACCTCACCGCCGCCAAAGGGCAGAATCCAGCATCCCGCCGCCTTGCCTGTCTCTGGTTTTTCTAGTAACCCCTTATTTTTCAACACCTCAAAGACGCGTTTCCATAGCCCGGAGTGTAGTACGGCGGATTCCCACGTTAACAGGTCGTACGAGACATTCAAACGGGACATTGTTTTCAGGTGCGCTTTGACGATCTCGTGAGAGACGTCAGCAGCCAGGACTGCATAATCGGGGCCAGCTTCCGGCTCGCCGCCATGCTCGATGGCGTGCAGCACCGCTGAGCGCAAGTCCTTTAGCTCTTGCAACTTCTCTGGCTGGCTCTCTTTGGCCTTCTCCGCTTCATCAAAGGCTTTACCTACCGCGACATAAACGCGAGAGCAATAGTAGTCAAAAGACTCGCCTGGCAAACGCTCGTTGCCATCAGGGAGCTGTAATGCGCCCTTGTACAAGAGGGTGAAACCCATTACAACGTCCGCGACCTGGACACCCGAATCGTCGATATAGTTCTGCGCCTCAACCTGGTAGCCCTGCGAGCGCAACATGCGGACAACAGTATCGCCGATGCATGAATTGCGCAGGTGGCCAACATGGGCAGCTTTGTTGCTATTGATATTAGTGTGCTCAACGACGATTTTCGTCCCAATGCCTGTATCGCTCTGTCCGTAATCGGCGCCATTATTGATGACACGCACGATAATACCCTGGCCGATGAAGGGACGGTTCAGGTGGAAATTGAGAAAGCCCGGTGCGGTAACAGTGATCTCTTGAATGGCGGGGTTTCGCATATCCCGCAAGATCGTCGCCAGCGCTTCAGCCAGGGGGAGTGGCTTACGGGCCAGTTTCTGTTTGCCTCCCCACGGCATGACGGGCATCGAATAATCGCCGAAACTGGCCTGCGCCGAAAAACGGAGGTCGATGGGCAGTTGTTCAATAGCAAAATCTATCTGCTCTTGTACGAGATATGTTGAGACTGCCTGTTTAATTAATGTTGTGAGATATTCATAGAGATCTCCTGGGATTGCCCCTGCCATGTGTATTGCCTCGCTTGTTGTTGTCATCTTCCCTCGCTTCAAACCAAAAAGTGTCAAGTATCTATACCTTATTATAGAGAGCGTTCATTCACTATAACGTAGCTTTGGTGAATGGTCAAGTGTTGCAAAAACAAAAAAGTGAGAGGCGGCCAGCTTTCGAGCGCCGTCGAAAGCTGGTCGCCTCTCACTGTTTTGTTTGTGCTCTACTTGGCCATTCACCAAAGCTACGTTATCGTGAGTGATCGCTCTCTAGGATAAGGTCTTGGTACTGGACGCGGGGGGGGGTGGGGGGAGGGA
>JBGQJX010000498.1:0-3145 GCA_041499255.1 Ktedonobacteraceae bacterium
ACATCATGTGCCCTGGCGCCTTTGTACGCAAGGGTATGTTTTAACCAGTTGGCGTCGTCGCGCTTCTGGTAGTCGAGACGATAGTGCGCGCCGCGACTCTCCGTGCGTGCCAGGGCGCCATGAATGGTTGCCTCACTGCAATCCAGCAGGAAACCAAGCTCAATAGCTTCAACCAACTCCGTATTAAACTTTTTGCCTTTATCCTGCAGTTGTACGCGTTGATAAGTATCCTGCAAGCCATCCAATGTGTCGAGGGCGTGGCGCAACCCTTTGTCGCTGCGCTCGACAAAGACCTTTTCGTCCATCTCATTTTGCATGGTACTGCGCACGCGGGCCGCTGATTCTGCACCAGTTGAGGAATAGAGATGGTCTACCAGTTCGCGGGAAAAGGCTTCTGGTTCCGATGGGAGCGGCGCATGGCTGTTTTCGGCGATGAACTTCGCCATGTGTTTGCCGGCGCGGCGACCAAACACGATCAGATCCACCAGAGAATTGGTGCCCAGGCGATTGGCGCCATGGACCGAGACACAAGCTACCTCGCCGGCGGCATAGAAGCCGGGCTTGGGTGTCCATTGTGGATCAATGACGACACGCGCATCCTCATCGGTTGGAATGCCTCCCATGGCGTAGTGCGCGGTCGGCTGGATCGGCACAGGCTCGGTAATCGGCTCGACGCCGAGGTAGTTACGCGCGAAATCGGTGATATCGGGTAACTTCTCGGAGATCGTCTTGGCCCCCAGGTGTCGTACATCAAGGTAAACATAATCTTTGCCGTCTACGCCGCGTCCCTCTTTGATCTCCTGGATGATACAGCGCGAAACGATATCGCGTGGAGCGAGGTCCTTGAGTGTGGGCATGTAGCGTTCCATAAAGTACTCACCTTTGCCGTTAAGCAGCTTGCCGCCCTCACCGCGCGCTGCCTCGCTGAGCAGAACGCCCACCTTGTAGATACCGGTGGGATGGAACTGGTACATCTCCATGTCCTGCAGGGGAATGCCCCGGCGGTAGGCGATGGCCATACCGTCACCAGTGCAGGCAAAGGCGTTACTGGTAACACGCCATGCTCGTCCATAGCCACCCGTGGCAAAGAGCACCGCCTTGGCATGGAAGGTGTGAATTTCTCCTGTGCGAATCTCCAGCGCCACAACGCCGCAGGCCTGACCATCGTTGAACAGCAGGTCGAGCGCGAGGAATTCACTGAAGAAGCGCACCTGGTTTTTCACTGCGCTCTGGTACATCGTCTGGAGAATCATATGTCCGGTGCGATCAGCCGCGTAGCAGGCGCGTCGTACCGGGGCCTCGCCGAAGTTGCGCGTGTGACCACCGAAGCGGCGCTGATCGATGCGTCCATCAGCGGTGCGATTGAATGGCAGGCCGCGATGTTCCAATTCATAAACGGCATCGATTGCTTCGCGCGCCAGGATTTCAGCGGCTGGCTGGTCCACCAGGTAGTCGCCGCCTTTGACGGTATCGTACATGTGCCACTTCCAGTGGTCTTCTTCCTGGTTGCCCAACGCGGCAGCGACACCACCCTGGGCCGCTCCTGTGTGCGAGCGCGTGGGGTAGACTTTACTGAGCACGGCTACGCTGGTATTGGGCAGTTGCATCGCAGCCATCAGGCCGGCCCCGCCGGAGCCGACGATGACCACGTCAAATTTATAGTACATAGCAAATCCTCGCTTTAATGTAGGGACCCGACGTAACGCGTCCCAGATCATTTTCCCGGTATTGGGAAGGTAATCAATGTAATGGTGCCCAGCATTAAGAAAACTAAGGTTATGGTTCCTGCGATGGACAAGAGGGTCAGGCGAGCGCTGCGACCGCGCACATAGTCATCAATAACAACGCGCAGGCCATTCATACCATGCAGGAGCGCAAGAGTCAACAGCAGCCAATCGTAAAGCCTCCAGAGTGGGTTGCTGTAGCGGGCAGCCACAAAATCATAGGTGGTTTTGGCAACATCGGTGGTGACGTGCATGATGACCAGATGAAAGATGACAAGGAAAATCAGCAAGACGCCAGAAACGCGGAAGAAATACCAGGAAAAGGTTTCAAATCCGCCGCTCGATGGTTTTGTTCCATATCCAGACGAAATACGCATGTAAGTTCCTCCAAGTAGGGACCCGATGTATCGTGTCCCAGGCGGGGTGGGAGTCAAGCCCCACGAACCCACGATATCCAGTGTTTACTTCAAGATTGTTGTCGCGTGTGGTTGTAAAAAAGGCAGAACTGGTAAAAGGACATAATAGGCGATGGGGATGAAACCGACAACGGTAATAACCAGGACGATAACGAACATCAGTAACTGGTAGCGTACACCTCTGCGCCAGAAATCAATTACCATAAGCCGTATGCCATTAAAGCCGTGCAGGAGGACGGCGCCGATCAGGGCCAGGGATAACAAGCGGACGATGATGCTATCGAAAAGCAAAATACCTTCATTGTAGACGGCTGGGCCGAAGCCCAACAAAGATACATCCACGATATGAACTAAGAGGAATAAGAGGATACCCAGCCCTGTAATGCGATGCAGCAACCAGGACCACATCCCGGATTGACCTTTGTACATAACAACCTCAATTCTTGTGACGGGAGAGGGCCTGAGGCAAAATAAATAGATCAGGGATGGCACGGATTCAGCGACCTCGCGGCTCTTGCTCTCGCCTTTTGGATAACCTTATTGGATATCCCAACAACAAAAATAGGCGAAATAGCTCATTTCGCTAGCCCTGAAGGGAGTGAGTACGTCTGGGTGGTGAATCTACCAGCATCATCAAATGTGCTCGCATCTCTAGAATCAACGCCCTTTAGGTAAGATGATATGTAGGCACACTCTTGTGCCAGTAGCAATCAGTCTTATTGACGTTGTATTCTTATTATAGCGCACGGTAAGGTGTTGCGCAAAGAGGGGCAAACGAGAATTTGCTCTTCTTATCCCCTGTAAAAATCCGGCAAAGTAGTGTATAATATGAGAACCAGAGAAAAATCCCACTGAGACTTTATTCAGGGCGAGCCATGCTTCGCCCCTGCAAAGGCAATGTTGCCAGACGTTCGCGTATTTGCAGGGGTGTGCAAAGCATAGCTCGCCCCTTTTTTTGTGGTCACCTGTACCTCTTGCTCTTGTGTCAACAATGTCCACATGCTA
>JBGQJX010000499.1:0-3138 GCA_041499255.1 Ktedonobacteraceae bacterium
ACACAGGCGTCCTACTTCAGCGCGTGACGACAGAGGCTAAGGCATGTACCCCAACAACGTGCTCTCTTAACGCATTCCTTGTTGCAACTGCTCTAGCCGGGCATTGTCCTGTTGCCACCTGGCTTCGGCTTTGACCAACAAAGCGTCGACCTGCTCCCCTGGCCAAATTACTACCCCGTCATCGTCGGCGATAACCAGGTCACCATTGCGGATGTGTATTCCTCCGATAGAGATCGAATTGCCGACCACCGCAGGACCCTGTTTGCGCGATGCCGCCGGCGTGACGCCTCGACACCACACGCTGAATTGTTGCATCTGGCGGATCTCCCTGGCATCGCGCACCAGACCGTCTGTGACGAGGGCAGCGATGCCCATATTTTGCATCTCCAGGGCCATCAGCCCGCCGATGGTGGCAGTACGCGAGGTGTCTCCACCAGCAACAACCAGCACGGAGCCGGGCGAGTGTGCAGCTTTTAGCGCTTCGCGCACAGACAGGTTGTCGTTCTGACTCATGAGGACGACGAAGGCGGGTCCCACGACTCGCGTATTGGGCTTTAGAGGACCAATCCAGAAAGGGAGGACGTATCGCCCTTCGGTCGCGTCTGAAGCGAGCGTGGAGGCAAGCCAATCGGGAAACTCATTCATTGCGATCTACCTTTCCAATGCCGTATCCCCCTCACGGGGTCGATATTCGTGGATTATATCACTTTGACCGTCCTAATAGTAGTTCAACTCCGTTCGATATACATATAAAAGCACTTCTTGTGTTGCCTGACACATACTCGTACGTTATAATTTGGAGAACAATTAACCAGAATTATGAATACCAAACTCGCTGAAAGGGAAGTACAAAGTTTTTTTATGAAGAAAGCAACGCGAGCTACTGCAATGAAGCAGCCTAACAGCACGCCTGACCTGGTTGAAAAGGAAAGTGTCAGGTCGGAAGAGAGCAAGCTGGATAGCATGGAGTTGCCCGTGTTACCCATACGCAATACGGTGCTTCTGCCAAATATTGTTGTGCCACTGCTGGTCGGGCGAGACAATTCGATGAAGGCCATTGACGAAGCGATGAGCATAGACCGCACCGTTTTTGTAGTAACACAGCTTGACGAGAATATTGAAGATCCGGGCCCCAAGGATGTGTATGGCGTTGGAGTAGAAGGGGTCATTGACCGCCATTTGAAGATGCCAGATGGCACAACAAGCGTGCTTATTCGCGGCCAGCGACGACTACGTTGTATTGAATATACGCGGCAGGCACCTTTTATGCGGGCGCGTGTAGAAGCTGTCAATGAGGAGACAGAACTGACGCTTGCCCTTGAGGCGCTGATGCGGGCTGTACTGGCGCTCTTTGAGAAATGCATCAGGTTGAGCCATTCGCTCCCTGATGAAGCCTATATTACCGCGATGAATATCGATAAGCCGGGGTGGCTGGCAGACTTTATCGTCTCATCGATTGAGCCGCCCATCGCGGTGCGCCAGGAAATCCTGGAAGCGTTTCAAGTTGAAGAACGGCTGCAAAAAGTCAGCATTTTGCTTTCAAAAGAATTACATATCCTGGAGTTAGAGAGCCACATTCATAACCAGGTGCAGCAAGAGGTGGATAAGACGCAGCGCGACTATTTTCTGCGCGAACAGCTCAAAGCTATCCAAAGGGAATTGGGCGAGATCGATCCGACCATGCGCGAGAATCAAGAGTTGCGCGAGAAGATACTGAGCAGCGGTATGCCAGAGGAGATCAAAGCGCGCGCCACTAAGGAGTTAGAGCGGCTGATAGCTATTCCTGCGATGGCACCCGAGGGGGCTGTCGTGCGCACCTATCTCGACTGGCTGGTGAGCCTGCCATGGAGCCAGGGGACGGTTGACCGCCTGGATATCAAGGAAGCCGCAACCATCCTTGAAGAGAAACATTACGGGCTGGAAAAAGTCAAAGAGCGTATTCTTGAGTATATCGCGGTGCGTAAGCTCTCGCAAACGATGCGCAGCCCTATCCTGTGCTTTGTTGGTCCGCCGGGAGTGGGGAAAACCTCCCTGGGTCGTTCAATTGCCGAGGCGCTCAATCGTAAATTTGTGCGGTTATCGCTAGGAGGTGTGCATGACGAGGCTGAAATCAGAGGGCACCGCCGGACGTATGTCGGAGCCTTGCCGGGGCGCATTTTACAAACAATGAAGACAGCAGGGACGACCAACCCCCTGTTTGTGCTGGACGAGATCGATAAGATCGGGGCTGATTTCCGGGGCGACCCCTCCGCAGCGCTGCTGGAAGTGCTGGATCCCGAGCAGAATCATGCCTTCTCAGATCACTACCTGGAGGTCCCTTATGATCTTTCAAAGGTAATCTTCCTCACGACGGCCAATGTTTTACACCCAATCCCTGCAGCGCTGCGCGATCGCCTTGAGGTCATCGAGTTGCCGGGCTATACCGAAGAAGAGAAAGTGCATATCGCCCGCCAGTTCCTCATTCCCAAACAAATGAGCGAGCATGGCCTCAAACCCACGCGCATAGAGATACAGGATGAAGCCATCCGCCGTATTATACGCGAGTATACCTTTGAAGCGGGAGTGCGTAACCTGGAGCGTGAAATAGCCGCGGTGATGCGTAAAGTCGCGCGCAAAGTAGCAGAGGGGCGGCGCACAAAGACGAAAGTGACGGCAGAGAAGCTCCCGGATTACCTGGGGCCACAGAAGCAGTTCTATGGGCAGGCGGAAGAGGAGGACGAAGTCGGGGTAGCGACAGGGGTAGCATGGACCAGCGCGGGCGGTGACCTGACGACTGTCGAGGCGACGCTGATGGAGGGGCGGGGCAACCTGACATTGACGGGACAGCTTGGCGACGTGATGAAGGAATCGGCCCAGGCTGCACTTTCGTATGCGCGGTCGCGCGCCAGTCAATTTGGCCTGGAGCCGCGTTTTTACGAGAAGTATGATATTCACCTGCATTTGCCCGCCGGCGGCATTCCAAAAGATGGGCCATCGGCTGGCATTACGATGGCGGCAGCGCTCATTTCGGCGCTGACAAAGCGGGCCACGCACCGTGACGTGGCGATGACCGGGGAGATTACGCTGCGCGGGCGCGTGCTGCCTATCGGCGGCGTGAAGGAGAAGGTATTGGCAGCACACAGGGCGGGGATTAAAACG
>JBGQJX010000500.1:0-3137 GCA_041499255.1 Ktedonobacteraceae bacterium
GGATGCGCGAGCGCGCGAAAAGAACGAAAGCAGGGGTAGTAGCACGCTACCAGCCCCTTGTGTCGTCCTCTCCAATGAATTGGTTGATGCTTTTCCTGTCCACATCGTAGAATCGGACAGCTCACGACTTTACGAAATATACGTTGATGTACAGGCCGGGCGCTTATGTGAAGTACGAGGAGAGCCAGGTACGGCTGAAGTTGCCAATTACCTGGATCGCTTTCACATCCCCTGGACCCGGTTTGGCGACGGTTGGCGGGCAGAAATCAATCTCGATGCCATAAGTTGGATACAGCGAACAGCCAACCTGCTGCAACGTGGCTATATCCTCACTATTGACTATGGCGACAAGGCCAGGGCATTATATACCCGCTACCGCAGGCACGGCACGCTTGCCTGTTATTTCCAACATCAGTTGAACGAGCGACCCCTGGCACGACCTGGCGAGCAGGATATCACGGCCCATGTCAACTTTAGCGCCCTGATCGACGAAGGGCGACGCCAGGGATTACATTTGCACAAGTTTACCACGCAGCGCCTCTGGCTGGAGAGCCTGGGTATCCAGGAAGAGTTGGAGCAGCGTCGTTTAAATGACTTTGCCGAGTCCATCACCGATCGAGCCAGCGACCGCGGCCAGGTTGCCCTCTTAAAATGGTATGACCTGCGCCAGCGCGTGGCAGCACTGACGGATCCGGCAGGTATGGGCAATTTCAAAGTGCTCATTCTCAGGAAATGATATCTCCCAGAGCAGTAGTGTAGCATTAGAGAAAGGTACAGTATTACATATGCAGCGACAGAAGAGAATAGAGCCAGGCCCAGGACAGGAGTCCGTCTGGGATTATCCACGCCCACCCAGGTTGGAGGATAGCGCTAAACATATTCAGGTAATATATAATGATGTTGTTATTGCAGACACACACCGAGCCAGGCGTGTCCTGGAGACGAGCCATCCACCCGTCTACTATATTCCACCGGAAGATGTGAAACTGGAGCAATACTTCAAGCCCACCTCGCGCTCTACGTTTTGTGAATGGAAAGGTAAAGCCTCTTACTATACGATCACCGTGGGAGACAAAACCATTGCGAATGCCGCCTGGTATTATCCCCGCCCTACCCATCCATACGAAGCCCTCGCAAACTATATAGCCATCTATCCAGGCAAAATGGACGTGTGCTATGTTGATGGCGAGAAGGTACAGGCCCAGGAAGGCGATTTCTATGGCGGGTGGATCACGAGTGAGATCGTTGGACCGTTTAAAGGGGGAGCAGGAACAACTGGATGGTGATCTTTCCCCTACCGGTAGTATCTTGTTTGTCAATCATCCTTCCGCACGCAAAAATCTCAGTCCGGATCTGACAAGGTGGCAGGTTAACTTGCTCATAGAAGAAGCCAAAACCTATATGGCCGAAGAAGATGTAACGAGTTGTTGTACCTCTCTGATCGATGCATTGCCGCTTGTTCAAGCTATTCATTTGCAAAACAGAGAAGAACCAATGCGTAGGCTTCTTCAGCGATGTAAAAACCTGGAACCTCACAACGAAGCAGTCATGCGTCTAGAAAAGGCATTCACATCCAATGTCCTCTTGCTTTCCCAAGTAGAAAGATGGCACAGAAATTGAGCAAAGCGTACCTCCTAAGTGGAAGGCCACAAACATGAAAGAGTAGAATTATTTACACTGACTCTAGACAACCAGAACGATATAGCTGACACATTAATTCGCGTATTCACTTCAATGTTTGAAAATAACCGGTAACCTTTCTGATCTTTATACGCTCCGAAGTGGGGTCTCAGGAGGTGGGTCTACATCTTTTAGGAATGTTCTCTCGCTGTCTCTCCCTTATCTCCCCCATCACCATGATACCACCTGCCGCGCCAATCTACACCCTTGCGCATCAAAATGCGCCAGGTAGATTGCGCCAGAATACCTTCAAACAGCGCCCCTGCTAGTGGATGAGTAAAAGCGTAGTACCACGGCACCTTCAGATTTTTGTCCATCCATAAGCGATAGGCGAGAAGAGGCCCAAGCTCTAATAGGGCTGCGCTGTAGATCTCACCTGTTGAGATACCCTCATTTTCCCGCCTGCTTCCCCTTTTGAGCCACCCTACAAGCGGCAATAAGAACGGGATCATGGTTACTATAGGCAGGCCGATCATTTGCAGCAGCACAAAGGCCAGTCCACCGCGGCTCCCCAGGAAAACGTTCTTGCGCCAGCCGCGCCAGGTCTCTTCTAAACTCCTGTACATGCGCACGCGCACAAGGCCGCGTCCATCAGCGAGTTGCAGTTGGAAACCATTTTCTTTGACGATACGTGCCAGGTCGCGGTCGTCCAGCAGGGTGTTACGCAAGTCAGGACGAGCATAGCCACCGAGAATATCGTACACGGCACGCCGGAGTAGAATGTATTGGCCGTTCGCTAGCGCTACCTGGCTCTGGGGATCGTTGACCAACTTGATGGGGTATTGCATATTAATACCAAGATAGGCCATCGGCATCATGACTTTATTCCAGAAGCCGGGCAACTCCTGTTCTGTGACCAGTGAAAGCAGGTCAATCCCCTCATTGAGCGCTTTTGTCACTGCAAATCGTAATGTGCCAGGATCGTGCCAGGTATCGGCATCGGTAAATAGCAGCCAATCACCATGTGACTCCTGTGTGCCTTTGTGAATAGCGTGAGGTTTACCTGCCCAGCCCTTTGGCAAATCGTCACGTAAGCGCAGCACATACAGGCGATCACTATGTGGATGAGATACCATCAGTTCATCAAGAATAAGAGGCGTATCGTCGGTTGATCCGTCGTCAACCACTATCACCTCGTAATCGTCATAATCCTGTTCTAACAGCGACTCGACACAGCGACGAATATTATGCTCTTCATTACGGGCGGGCACAATTACCGAAACTGCTCTTCCCTTGTTTGTTGCGGTTGCATCGAAGGTCGTTTTTGCTCTGCCTGTTGTCTCCCTCTTCTTACCGTTTGGATTGGTGCGAAACCAGAGCACGAGATAAAAACCGATAACGCCCACAACATGTGACCACAGGAGAAAGCGCAGCAAGGACGGCCACCAAAGTAGCTTTTTCATAGCTTTGATTATACCAATGACCCACGGCAAAAAACAAATATTGCGGGCAATGAC
>JBGQJX010000501.1:0-3132 GCA_041499255.1 Ktedonobacteraceae bacterium
CTCCAGCGCGCTGACGGCTTTTCACCGCCGTGAAAATCAAATGTCTCTGGCTGCTGTCCTTGATGACGGCGAAATATGCCTTTATCTACACTCATAAGAACTGATTACCTCCTCGACCGAGCGCCGCGAGATTGGCCTGCGCGCGCATCACGCGCTTGCAGGTTGGACACAGGTCTTGCCACCAGAGCGAGCCGGTACCAGCAGGTGACCCATCAACAGCCCCCGCGGTCGCTTCGACAACGCCTGCTCGCGGCTGGGCATGTTCCCCTGCCAGGGCAGGAGCGGGAGCGGCAGTTCCCTGCAGGCTGTAGTTTTCTCCGACATCCTGCAAGGTTTTCTTCAGGTCCTGAATGAAGCGCACTGGCGCAAACTCTTCGCCACAGCGCGCGCACCGCTGCATCGCTGTTCCTTCGCCGGTGCGCCAGTACAGTTCGATGCCTACGGTTGCCGGGCGCTCAATAAGATGGAAAAATTTTCCAAATGGTAATGAGATCAACCAGAGCACCACCACGGTTTCATGGGTCAGTGAGATATACCAGTAGTAAGCTCCCCCCAGCCAGGTGCTGTCAGCAGTGAGAGCAAGGCCCGTCACAGTGATGGCCATCAGCAGCGCCAGCGGGACGATATCGAAGCCGAAACGCTGCACCGAGATCAGCGCGAGGTCATGGAAACGCCGGTGGAAGGCCAGCACCAGCCCGACAAGCAGGATTAGCGCTGAGATATCCAGGGCGTGAAAGAGCAGGAATGCAGCAAATGAAGCAACCGGAACGATCAAGAGGGGAAATCCCATAATCCAGACCTGATAAAGCCCCGTTGGAGTCTGTGTAAAGCGGAGCCAGCCGAAGGTGAGGGGAAAGGTAATCGCGCACGAGAGTATGACGCCCCAGAAGATACACTGGTGGGTTATCCAGCGGTACAGTCCGCGCCTGCGAATAAACTGCTGCGCAAACAGGTCGCCGATTGCCTTCGGTATGAGTAACGTATAGTGACGAAAGTTCTCGTAGGAGAAGAAGAGTTGCCAGCTTCTTCGCCAATAGCGGCCCGTAGGTGGACGAGCAAGCCAGAACGAGTATTTGTAGGTCACAGCGGCTATGGCGAAAATAGTGGCTACGGCATAGCCAATGAGGGCGGCATCAAACCAATGGAAGCCGCGCGAGCCAAGGGCAATCAATATGGTGAGCACGATAGCAGCCAGGATACCAGCCAGAATGCAACGTGTTCGTAGCCCAAGAGAAGAGAAACCGGCAGGCTTTTTGCGAGGGCTTTGGGAGCGCATTTCACTGACTGGAGCTTCGTTTGTGGGTGCAACGAATTGTTCCATGCCAATTGTTCCTTCCACTGCATGGTAATAGAGACAAAACGCAGTTAGCCTAAGAAGAATCGTACTGCAAAAAGTAACAAAACGCAACCTCTAGCATTTTACCAGCGTAGAGGCTTTGCGGGCTGATCAATGCGCGCGCATAAGCAGATCACGCAAGACAACGGCATTATTATGCTCTGTATCATGGGCGGCGAAGACGAGGGTAACAGGCCCGTGTTTCAGCAAAGCGTGGAGCTTAGAGAGGGCTTCTTGGCCGCTTTCTGACGCCAGTTCAGCTTCATAGCGCCGTTGAAAATCCGCAAATTTGTCAGGGTCGTGACCGAACCAGCGACGCAGTTCGTTGCTTGGCGCAACCTCCTTCAGCCACATGTCAATATGCGCGCGTTCTTTGGTAAGTCCACGTGGCCAGAGGCGTTCCACCAGAATACGCGTCCCGTCCTGTGTTTCTGCTTGCTCATAGACGCGCTTGAGCGCTACTTTTGACTC
Organism: Ktedonobacteraceae bacterium; assembly: GCA_041499255.1. GTDB lineage: Bacteria > Chloroflexota > Ktedonobacteria > Ktedonobacterales > Ktedonobacteraceae > UBA11361. The sequence continues at coordinate 1,808 of JBGQJX010000501.1, forward strand.
AGGCTGTGACATGATAGTGTAGACTTTCACTCTTGCACGGCTCGTGCTGCGAAATTACTGATGTAGGGGAGGCGGCGGAGAAAGGCTGTGAGATACTGCGGGTCGCCCGGCTGGAAGGTAATCAATCCAAAATAGCACATACTCTCTTCGGGGAACGGATCATACTCCTCGTACTCACCCTCGTCATCATGGGTCTCACGCACGATAATTTCGCGCTGCAAAAGCTCCTTCAATTTTGCCACTACTTGCGGATCGCCTTCGTCTTGAATCTTACCGTCAGAGTCAATGATTGCTACGACTCGCCCTGTTTTCATGTCATGGATGCTATATTTTTTTGTATTAACGCTCATTGTACTGACCTTTTGCTTGTACAGGAAGGCAACATATCGTATGGCGATTTATTTTAAGCATAGCATATGAAATTGTAGAACACAAGGTTTTGACATAGCTACCCCGAGGTCAGCATGCGCAGGCGGTCCTCGTTCAAGACAACAGCGTGTCCCTGGCGCATCTCGATCGCCCCGGTGGCCTCCAATTCTTTGAGCGCTCTTCCGACGACCTCGCGCGCGCTGCCCACCAGCGCGGCCATCTCCTGCTGGGTCAGGCGGTAGGCCTGCTGGCCTTGTTGGGATGATGTCTCTTGATCGAGTAAAATCTTTGCCACGCGAGCAGTGACATGGCGCAAGGAGAGATCTTCCACAAGGGCCACGAGGTGACGCAGCGATTTTGCCAGGGTCAAGACTACCGCTTCAGCTACCTCTGGCCGCGTCATGACCAAATTGTGCAGCTCGGCGCGGCGCATCACGTAAATCACGCTTGGTTCCATGGCTGCCGCACTGGCAGGATTGGGGCCGCCATCAAGGGCCGGCACATCGTTGAAGGTTTGTCCTGGAGCGATGAGGCGAAGCACTTGTTCCTTGCCTTCGGGGGACGTTTTGAAGACTTTGACCAGCCCGCTGCGGACGTAGTTCAAGGCTCCGCCCATTTCGCCTTCGATCTGAATGATTTCACCGCGATTAAAGTGGCGTTCGACTGCCACTCTGGCGATACGCGAAAGTTCATCAGGGCTGAGAATACTGAAGTATGATATTTTGCGGAGCTCTTCGATATCGATAGGCATAATTCCCTCCTACGCAAGGATCTGATGCCTCTGCAACGATGCAACGCTTCTCTATGCATCAGTATACATTATATGCGCCAGACTTGCATGATTTTGCAACATAAGCGAAGATTGCGACTTTTATCGCAGTATAAGCCGAGCAAATACTACATACTCAATATGGGTGTGTGAATCACATCCAATTCTAAGGAGATGCAAATTAGCA
>JBGQJX010000502.1:0-3112 GCA_041499255.1 Ktedonobacteraceae bacterium
GGCCGTACAGCTCGGCGAGAAAGTCAAGAAGCTTGCCATGTATGAGGCCCCGTACAATGATGAGAGTGAGGCGAAGCTTGCATGGAGAGCATATATCCAACAACTGACCGAGCTGTTAGCAGCCGATCGCCGAGGCGATGCCGTGGCGCTGTTTATGAAGTATGTTGGGATGCCAGCCGATCAAATTGAAGCCATGCGTCATGCGCCGACATGGCCACTGCTTGAGGCGATAGCGCCGACGCTTGCCTATGACCACACCGCCATCTTGGGCAAAGACGCTTCAGTGCCCATCGAACGAGCAGCGCACGTCCTCGTGCCGACCCTTGTCATGAACGGTGGCGCGAGCTATCCCTTTATGTATGAGACGGCGCGAGCGTTGAGCAAAGCGATGCCTCATGCGCAGCTCCGTACACTGGAAGGTCAAGACCATGGCCCGGCTGACGACGTGCTCGCCCCTGCATTGAAAGAGTTCTTCCTTGGCTGAGACAGCCCCCTCTCGCACATTGACTGCTTGTCTGCTCACATGCGTGCCTTCGCAATGTGCTCAATCTTTCCCAAGAGCGCTGTGAGCCAATGAGCGCCACAAGTCTTCCAGCAGAGCAGCACCGGAAGACCTGGTTTTTTGCCCATGTGGACTGACCATCCTTTTCAAGCATCATGCGGCGAGGTGTCCATCCAGTAAAACGTATGATGCTTGACGTATATGGGCAGTCGCCGTGGCGGAAAAACTGATTGTTGGCCTTGCCCTGGCAAACAACCCCCCCGCTTGTTTCGTCGCAGAAAATCAGCTATGATGAGATCTGATCAGAAAAGATCACGTTGCGCTTCCGAAAGGTTCCAAATAAAGAGGGAGGACACGGTGCCCTTAGTCACTGAAGCGATTCCCAATACTGAGACAACATTTTTGCTCCCGATACTCTCAGACGCCGAGGAGGGGGAGGAGCGCATTCGTGCTACACTCCTCCATTCGACCTGTACCGCCTATGCATCCTGGTTAGATGGTCAGCTTGTCGGAGCTGCCGTGGTACGCTGGGAGGAAGATGAACCCAGCGAGATCGTGTATATCGCGGTGGCTCCCGATTTGCGTGGGCGCGGATATGGCAAGCAGATCATTCACGTGTTACAGGAGGAATTGCGCAGGCGTCGAGGGCATGCGCTCCTGGTCGGAGCGGCGAATGCTGCCCTTGAGAACATTGCGTTCTACCAGAAATGTGGCTTCCGCATGTTTGAAATCAGACGTGACTATTTTGCTTATATTCAGCCGTCGATAGCTGAGCACGGAATTGTGCTCCGTGATATGTTAGTTTTGCGTTATGACCTGGAATGAATAATCACGAACTACTAACGACACAAGAACATTGAAAGCCATCCCTGCAACGGCGCTAGCGCGCCTACCTACGGTCAGCAGGGATGAAAGGAGTAGCGAGGTGGCGCAGAAGAGCACAAATATTTCCATTCGAGACGCACTTGAGGGCGATCGGGAGGCGGCTCGCGAGGTTACGCTAGCCGCTTACGAGGAGTACGCGAAGATTATACCGCGATTATTCTGGGAGCGCTACCGGAAGAATATTGTAGAGTCGCTTGATGAAAAGGGGCCAGCGCAGCATATTGTGGCGGAGTATGCGGGGAAAATCGTGGGCAGTGTGCTGCTCTATCCACCAGCGGCGAGCGCGTATGGGGCGGCTGCTGACGGGAGTACAGCTATACCAGAGATGCGGCTGCTGGCAGTAAATCCGGCGATGCGCGGACATGGGATTGGAACCGCGCTGACACGTGAGTGTGTGCAGCGTGCACAACGTGCTGGCGCTCCAGCGTTGGGACTGCACACAACGGATATGATGCAAACGGCCATGCGGATGTATGAGCGCATGGGGTTTGTGCGCGCACCCGAATTCGATTTCCATCCTACTGAGAATACCGTTATTAAGGGGTATCGCCTCGACCTGAGGCAAGGCTTCGTGATTTGAAGATCCATATCTCGTTGGCCTCTGTTTTTTCCGTCACGAGGACTGCCCACCCTTATCCAGCATCATACGGCTTAGTGTCCTGCGTCTCACTCTAAATATATCAACGTGAAAAAAAGCTTCACTCCCTGCAGAGTGCATTTTGTCTTCCTTCTACACGTCACATAATGTAACATTCTCAGGAAGGCTTACGCGAGATAACCACAGAATTTGCAGAGCAAACGATGAGAGGGGGCCTATCAACGCACTAGCAGCTCCCTCTCATAGATCTATTTATTCGAAGAGCTTATTTCGGCGCCATCCTTATCCCACCATCCAACCTGATCACCTCCCCATTCAGCATCTGATTCTCAATAATATGCCTGGCGAGCGCCGCATACTCATCCGGACGCCCCAATCGAGACGGAAACGGCACCTGCTGGCCCAGTGAAATACGCGCGGGTTCCGGCAAATTTCCCAGCAAAGGCGTATCAAAAATACCGGGAGCAATCGTCATGACGCGAATACCAAAGCGGGCAAGCTCGCGCGCGATGGGTAACGTCATACCAACAATCCCTCCCTTCGAAGCAGAATACGCCGCCTGCCCGATCTGACCATCAAAAGCAGCAACCGAAGCTGTATTAATAATCACGCCCCGCTCACCACTCTCACCCGCCTCATTGGCGGACATAGCAGCAGCGGCCAGCCGGATTGTATTGAACGTCCCAATTAAATTGACCTGGATCACTTTCGAGAAGGATGCCAGGCTATGTGGCCCAGTCTTGCCCACAACCCTTTCGGCTATTCCTATACCGGCACAGTTAATCGCCACGTGCAAGCCACCAAATGTGTCAACCACAGCCTTTACTGCCGCCTGCGTCGATTCTTCCTCGACCACGTTGGTCTTCACGAACAATACTGCACCGCCCAGTTCTCTCGCCAGCGCGTTTCCCACCTCTTCATTCAAATCAGCAATAACCACCTTCGCCCCTAACCCGCTCAACAACCTGACACATGCTGCTCCCAGGCCAGAAGCGCCACCTGTTACCAGAACACCCTTATTTTCCAGTTGCATACTTGTTCCCTTTCATCAAAGTAATGCCAGTGCAAGAACCACACCTGGCATGCTATCCTGATAGCACTATATCCTGTCAGAGAAAAAATGTCAC
>JBGQJX010000503.1:0-3111 GCA_041499255.1 Ktedonobacteraceae bacterium
CATGGGCATAGTGAGTTGCAGGCTGTCGCCGTCTTGCCATTGGCGTTCGAGGCTGACAAAGCCGCCGCTCGCCATGTTCGCTATGGACTGGCTTTCCCCATTAATCTTCAATTGAGGCGCCTGGCACCAGCCGGGACTGCGCAATTTTATAGGAAAGCGCGCTGGTTTTGAGATGTGAGCGCGTATTGTGATTTCTTCACTAAAAGGATACTGTGTTTCGACCTGCAGCGACACAGGCACGCCGTCTGCGACAAGGGCATTGATACGGCAGGGCGCATAGGCAATCGCAGCCACTCCCAGGTCCGCTGTCGCCATCCAGAGCCGGGCCGCGAATTTGGGCCATCCCTGGTGCATATTCGCGGTACAACAGCCAAAGTTTGGCTCGAGACCAAAGAGATTTGATTCGTCTCCATTGGCCGTCCAATTGCGTTTGGCCAGCGTACACATAACCTGGTTTACCTGCTGATCATACTGGTGACCATGCCAGTCTGCCGTAATGGTGGCAGGAAGAGCGTTGAAGGCAACTTTCTCCAAAATATCCGCGTAAGCAGCTTCACCAAGAATCCTGGTAAGATTCTCCAAGGTAAACATATATTCCACGACGGCGCATAGTTCTGTTCCCTGGCTAGGATGCGTGCCGGCTAATAATTCATCACCGGAGAACATGCCATGTACCTGGCCGTGATAGGTCATCAAGCCCTGGATGCCCTTCAACGCGGCGTCTCTATGCATCGGGTTTCCTGTTAGCAAATAATAGAGAGCTGGTTCTTTGAGAGCCATAGCCACGTTGACCACGTGGACGCGCAAGTCATATTGGAACTGTGGCTGCCAGATTGGGAAGTGAGTAAAAATGCCTGTCCAATCGATTGTCTGCCGGTGAATCTCGTGCGCTAATTCCAGGAGGAAAGCCTCTCCCGTGCGGTTGAACAGCCATTGAATGCTGAGCAGGTTCTCTCCACCTCGCGCTTGCGCCCAGTAAAAGAGCGGACGGCTTTTCAGTTGTTTTGCTTGAAAGTGGAAGTAGTTGGTGCAAAAGGGCACAACCCGCTCGTCACCCGTCGCCTCTGCATATTGCATGAGCGCTTTGAGCATTATCATACGCGGCCACCAATCGTCATTGGCGGGAGGGCCGAATTGACCGTCATCTCCCTGGCTGGCAATTACCCATTCTATCCATGGTTGTGCACTGGCGACGAGCTTCTCGTCCTTGAGCAAGTAGGCCAGGGGAAGGAGGCCGTCCAGGTAATACGGTCCGCGTTCCCAACTCTCGCCGGAACCACCCAACCAACCACTATCAGGCCCTACATCTTTCCATATCTCGGGTAAGCGCCCTGTCAGTCCCTCGGCTTGAATCTCTAACTGGTCGCGCAGCCAACCGCCCGGTTCGATTGAGCCTAAGGGGAGTTCAACAAACGTTGTTGGCAGAAGAGGCGCTCGGTTCTGCGCGTAGTTCGGTTGCGAAGTCATATTTCGGGCTGCTCCTTACAATCTTTTTACAAATTTCTGTGGAATTCCTGATGAGGAAAGAATACAATATCTATAGATCAAAAAGTAATCGTGTTAATATTACAACAAGTACTATCCGTCGAAGAGCTACGGAGGAATATAACTATGTCACAGCCTTATGATGAACAGGATATACCGTATCAGTCCGTACAGGGCACAGCATACGCTGATAATGCCTCTGCTCCTACGGAGCCACACCATTCTGCCCCTGGCAGTCTGCCAATTTACTCGCCGCCGCAACGTCCTTCCAGGGGCCTGCGCACGGGAGCCATCTTAGCCCTGACCTTGTTACTCGCGGTAGTCTTTGGCACTGGCTTATTTGCCGGCTGGCAGTTTGGCCGCAGTTCCACAGTCTCTACCCAGCCCACTACGACCCAGTTGCAACAAGGCACCAATCCAGTTCCAACCGTACCTGCTCTCACCGGCAATAATACGGAAGCCGTGCGAGAGGCTGTGATTGCCAAAGTGCGACCCGCGGTTGTCCAAGTGAACGTTGCCACTCAGAATGGTTCGGGAATCGGTTCAGGGGTTATCATCGACCAGCGCGGTTATATCGTCACGAATAATCACGTGGTGAATGGAGCACAGAGCATAGAGGTGGTGCTCTATGATGGCACCAGCATCAAAAATGTTCAACTGGTGGGAACCGATCCTGCCGATGACCTCGCTATACTGAAGATCACTCCCCCCGCCTCGAATTTACGGGTGGCAACACTGGGCGACTCCTCAAAGCTGCAGGTTGGGCAGGAAGTCCTGGCTATCGGTAATCCTCTAGGTATCACCCAGACGGTGACGAGCGGTATCATCAGCGCCCTTGGCCGCAATGTGAACGAGCAAAACGGGGCCATTATCCCCAACGCTATTCAGACCGATGCAGCCATCAATCCCGGTAATAGTGGTGGAGCGCTGGTAGACATGCAGGGTAACCTGGTTGGTATTCCAACTTTGACGGCTATTGACCCTGAATTTAATACACCGGCCAATGGCGTCGGATTCGCGATACCGTCAAATCGTGTCAATTTTATCGCGACCCAGATCATTCAAACTGGTAAGGTGACGCATACCGGGCGCGCCGCGCTGGGCGTAAGAGTCGCTACGGTTGATCCTGTCCTGGCCGCACAGGACAACCTCTCGGTCGATCACGGCGTGTTGATTGTCAGCGTTGTGCCAAACGGCGCAGCCGACCAGGCTCACTTGCAAGCAGGTGATGTAATCGTACAAATCGACGATAAGCAGGTGACGGACACTGCTTCCCTGGGTGATGCTCTTATCAGCAAAAGCCCTGGCGATACGGTCTCCGTACAGATCTATCGCGGTAATCAGCAAATGACGGTCAGCGTCAAACTGGGTGAATTGCAACTGAATCAATAGCATGAAAAAGAAACCCCCGGCACATTGGTATGCCGGGGGTTTCTTTTTCCAATCAGATTCAGGTTGTGCTCTGTAGCGCCTCCTTATTCTTCTCCTGACCCTTTTGTGTGGGTGTGGTTGCAGGGTGGCGAGCTCGGCTGGCGAGCAAGACGCCAATGAAGAAGACTATCCAGCCGAGAGCCATGATCAGCCAGAAAACGTTTTTTACCCCCAGGCGGGCTGTGGTACCCGCAA
>JBGQJX010000504.1:0-3108 GCA_041499255.1 Ktedonobacteraceae bacterium
CACTTTGCTGCCTTTGCGCCCCTTGGCTCCATCATAGCCGGCAGGACTGCCGCTTTCGGGCGTCGAGTGCAAAGTGCGACTATCAAAGATGGCCGCCGAGGGCTCTCGAGTGCGCCCTTTGGCTTCGCGCAAGAGCAAGCGCAGGTCGTCAACCAGAGCGGCAAAGCAGCCCGCCGCCAGCCGAACGCTCTGGTTTGCTGATAGACCACCCACCAGGGTGGCAAATCATTGGGCATCATGCGCCAGGGCGCGCCTGCTCGCGCGATCCAGCGCAAGCCGTTGAAGACTTCGCGCAGGCGGTAGGTGCGTTGTCCGGCGTCTTCGGGCAATAACGTCAAGTACGGAGTGACAAAGGCCCATTCGTCGTCGCTCACATCGGTCGGGTAGAGGGTTCGTGAAGGATTCATCTTTCATTTTACCACATCCTCGACCTTGAATTACTAACAGACTCTAGTCCTTGACCCGTTTTCGAGATCGAGTCACTAACAGACTCTAGGCAATCCGATAATTTGACTTTTCGTCAAAGGGAAAGTATAGTAATTTGGTGACTGCTCAGGGGCTGGTCATGGTCACTAGGAGTATGAGAAGGTGAAGCCAGAACCTGACTTGGGAGAATGCTGAGAGTGGAGAGGATCATCATGGTGGAGAGAGCCACTGACCTCAGCCAGAGTGAAAGGAAACAGCCCCCTCAATCCCCTTGAAGAGAGCGGTCAATGAGGGAAGGATGGCGAGTTTCTGCTTTCTCAGCGTTTGGGTCAGGGAGAGCAGTTGGGCAAATCGACTTGCCCCCTGTGCGGAACGAAACCCTCCCGAAACTTTGTCTTTGAGTTTTGCCGCCTTGAGGGCCCGCTCGGAGCTATTGTTATCTGGTGGCACATCCGGGTAAGCCATGAAGGTAAAGATCCAGTTGGTATGCTTGATCAGACGCTTTTGCAACCTGCGCTCCTCCTTGTTGGTCAAAGGCATCTGATTCAAGGCATCTAACGCCTCCTGGTAATAGCGGATGACGGCTTCTCGACGTTTGGGAGGAACCCCATCCTGCCAGATCTTTTCGCGGGCCCGTTGGCTTTTGCGCAATAATTGTTGGACTCGATAGGCCCAGACGGATCGCTCTGCATCCACGGCGTACTGCAAATTGCGTAGCAGATGCGCATGACATAATTGATGAGCAGAAGCTTTGGTGTTGTTTTGGGCACTCCAACAATCATGGCAGATCACTCCTTGATAGCTTTCGGTGAAATGCTCTTTGACCACCGGATAGCCGCGCCGCTTGTCAATGACAAAGTAGCTCGCCAGAGGCGACTGCCACACCCATTCCCAGAACGTTTTCCCTGCGACCCTGGTTCCTGTTTCATCTGAGCCAATCCAGGGTGCCTCCATCACGTGTTGTTTGATCGTCTGCACCATTCCTTCGGCCTGCCGCTGCATGTGCGCCAGTTTGTTGGCGATGGTTCCCTCTGAGATCACGAAGCCAAGGAGGTCAGCGGTGATCTGACTCAGCCGCTCATAGGGAAGGGCATGTTCCACATTCAAATAGGTGATCAAGGCCCCCATCTGTGGCCCGATATTGACGTATCCCTCGATGGGCAAGGAGGGACAATTGCGCTCTCCACAGGCACAGACCTTGATCACTTGCTGGTACTCGGTGGTCAGGGGAGTGATGGCAGGGATATCGACTTCCTGGGCGATCTGACCAATGATGCCTTCTCTGCCTTCCAGCGATGCACCACAGTTCCTACAGTGGGACTCTTGGACCATGACGATGGCATCTGGATGAGGATTCCGTTCTCGGTGATGACCCGGATGTCCCTGTTGGCCCCCTGGTTTCTTGCCACTCTTTTCCCGTTGACTTCTCGTTCGCGGGATGAGGTCCTTTGATGACGGAATCGAACTATTTGTGCTATCTTTGGGAACTGGCGGCTTTAATGCCTCTATCTCTTTTTTCAGATCTCCAATGGTCTGCTTGAGCTCCACAATGATTTGGATCAGTTCTTCTTTTGTGTACTCTTCGTACTGGGCTGCTTCTTCCATACCCCAACTTTATCATATCTTCCTCACCTTCTCAACCCCCACCCGTGAGTAGTCACCAGTATAATAGAGAAGCATAGCGCCTTTAGAAAATCACGCCTCCCCAACGTACCCGCATACACGGGGTCAAGCGCCGCCAATAACAAACATATCTTTTTTGGCAAAGCAAAAAGGGAGAAGGAGCAAATAGATCCATGGATGAAGCGACAACCATAGAAAATGCACAGGGAAATACATCTGAGAAACAGACAAGCAATAAAATTGTAATGGATGTACGCAATATAACCAAAAGTCTCCCTTTAGGGCGCGAAAAGATCGAGATCCTCAGAGGTATCAGCTTTCAAATCATGAGCGGCGAGTTTATATCCATTGTAGGGCCCTCCGGTTCGGGTAAAAGCACCTTGCTAGGCATCATCGCCGGACTTGATAACCCTACCAGTGGCCAGGTATTGATCGATGGCGTCGATATTACTCGTATGACCGAGGGAAAGCTAGCCGTTGTCCGTAACAACAAAATAGGCATGGTTTTCCAGGCTTTCAACTTGATTCCGACCCTGACCGCGCAGGAGAATGTCGAAGTTCCCCTCTACGTTGGCAAGCATAAGGGAGCTCCTTCTGCTCGTGCGAAAGAACTGCTGGACCTTGTGGGCCTTTCGCATCGCCTCAACCATCGCCCAAATCAGCTCTCTGGTGGTGAGCAGCAGCGTGTCGCAATTGCACGAGCTTTAGCCACCGACCCCGCCTTCGTCATTGCCGATGAGCCAACAGGGAACCTGGATGCGAAAAATGGTGAGAATATACTCAAACTGATTGCGTACCTGCGCGAGCAGACAGGGAAAACCTTTATCATTGCGACGCATAACCAGGCAATCGCCTCACACGCCGACCGCTCTATTCGCCTTTTAGATGGATTAATTGCCTCTATCGATAGTATTGGGGGTAATGTTACCCAATGAAAACGTTATTCGCGAATTGCCATCCTCTTCCTCTTCTTAATTACTCTTCTCCAATTAATTTACTTGTGATGTTGCGGGTTTGGCAGACTGCGTCTGCCAAACCCCCAACAAAAAAACAAAAATA
>JBGQJX010000505.1:0-3046 GCA_041499255.1 Ktedonobacteraceae bacterium
CACATCCGCAAATCCACAAGTGACTGTGGGCTGCATGCGGAAGTGACTGTGGGCTGCATGCGGAAGTGACTGTGGGCTGCATGCGGAAGTGACTATGGGCTGCATGCGGCGAGAAAGTTGCACATGGACAGAGCACTACGGGTGTTCGGATGAGTTTGTTGATTTGAATTTTCTGGCCAGGCGCATGGTGAGGGGACGATAGGTGTGCTCATAGCAGCCGACAAAACGTACTGTTTTACCGCCCCAGCCGCTTTTGAAACGGTAAACGCCGGCCATGGCCTCATCTGCGCTTTCTGTCTCAGGAATGCCCCAGAAGTCGTACTGCACTGCTCCCTGTCTTTTGGCCCAGGATATGGCTTTCCATTGCAGGAGGTAATTGGGCATGAGATTGCGGTGCTCATTGCTCGATGCACCATAGAGATACATGGCTTGCCGGGCCAGCATTGCCACAAAGATTCCCGCCAGGAGACGCCCATCGTACTCAGCTAAAAAGAGGTTAGCTTGCTGCCCTGGGGCAAAGATATGCCAGGCTTTCAGATAATAGTCCATAGTATGTATCCCAAAGTGGTCACGCTCCCCTGTCGTCCGCAGCAAGGCGTACCAGGCCTCTACATCCTCAACGGTTCTCGCGACCCGCACAGTGACCCCTTTGCGCTCAGCAAGGCGCAGATTGTAACGCCATTTCTCTTTCATAGCAGCGAGTAGGGCATCTTCGGTAGGTGTCAGGTCCAACACAATGCTACGAACTGGCTGTACCGGTTGCACAGGATACAAAAGCATTGGCAGGGTAGCAACAGTATCCCCTGTGCCTGCTGCCTGGAACGCTTCAGTTTCTGGGGGTATTGCTGAGTATATGAGAGCATCTACCACCCTGTTTGGTTCTATGCGCAGTGCCAGAGCGCCTCGTCTTTGGAGATGTGCATTCAGTTGCGTAAAGAATGCCTGGCAGAGACACACATCTGACCAGTCGATGACCGGTCCTTTGGGAATGTAGGCAAGGTGTCCTGTCCATAAAGGGAAACCTGGGGTAGGGCGGCAGAGGACCTGTGCCGCGGCAACCACCTGCCCCTGCTGATCATCCCAGAGGAAGTAGCGGAAGGGATGCCATCCTACGCTCGCCTTGAGTTCCCCCCATCCCCAGCTTTGCAGGAAATGCCCGCAAGGGTGGTTGTTGATGAATTGATCCCATTGTTTGTGCTCGGCAGCAGGTACAACGCGCAAAATGTAGCGGTCTGACGACATAGGGAGGCTCTCCATATCATATTCACTTTGGTGATATAATACCATTTGAAGGGTTATTCAACCCAGTTTTTTTTACTGATATATATACAAAAGAACGAGTAACATGTTGGTCATTACGACCAACAGGAGGCGCGACGTGAAAATTGTGATCCTTGGTTGTGGCCGTGTTGGCGCAGCACTGGCTACTATGTTGGATCGTGTAGGGCATACAGTCTCGATTATCGACTTTAGCAGTGAAGCCTTCAGACGCCTGGAACCAGATTTTAGAGGCAACACTATCATAGGTAACGGCGTTGACGAAGAGATACTTATCCGCGCGGGCATCAAAGAAGCTGATGGCTTCGCGGCTGTTACCAACGGGGATAACCGAAATATCATGTCCAGTCAAATTGCAAGAGAGATCTTCAACGTTAAGAAGGTCGTTTGCCGCATTTACGATCCAATGCGGCAGAGTACCTATAATGAACTTGGCCTTGAAACAATCTGCCCTACGACTATCGGGGCACAATTGCTGTTTGATGCCCTTTCTAGAGATGGGCACAAGGAAAAAGCAGGAATAGAATAGAGGAGCAAGTGAACGCGAGGACAAGGAGGGTAGTATGTATATTATAATCGGCGGCGGTGGTGACGTCGGCTATTATCTTACCAAGATTTTATTGACCAATGGCCACGAAGTTCTCTTATTAGAAAAAGGCGCAAGTCGCTATCAATCCCTTTCGGAGGAACTTGGTCAGTCGGTCGCCCGCGGCGATGCCTGCGAAACAAGAACTATGGAAGAAGTTGGGGCAAATCGTGCTGATGTGGTAATTGCTGTTACAGGTGAAGATGATGATAACCTGGTTATCTGCCAGGTGGCGAAGAAACGCTTCAAGGTAGCGCGCACCATTGCCCGGGTAAATAATCCGAGAAACGAGCTACTTTTTCAAAAGTTGGGGATTGATATTACTGTCAGCCCTACGCAAGCCATCCTCTCCATGATCGAAGCAGAACTACCCGGCTCTTCCATTGTAACGCTGATGACGCTGAGGAGCGCGGGGTTAGGTCTCATTGAAATACGTGTCCCGGCGGATTCACCAATTGTGGGAAAGTCATTGAGCACAATTAATCTCCCGCGCAGTGGCAACATTGCCCTCATTATTCGCAACAAAGAGTATGTCGTGCCCACCGCCGAGACGAAGGTTTTTGCTAAAGATGAGGTTTTCGCACTGGTCAATCACGAGGGCGAACAGGCGCTGCGCGACGCGTTGGGCGCTACCCGCTAGTTGTTCGAGTTGAGCTGGCGTCACATCATATACAGACGCCAAATCAATCTTGTGCTTCTTCGTCTCCGCTTTCCGAGGGTGGCCTTTTTGTATCTGGTACAGGACGCAACAGATCGATATGATCTGGATGAAGCGAACTCCCCTTCATTGAAGGAGTTAACTTTTCCACCCTCTCGCCCGCCTCGCCCGAGTGTCCATCTGCCCCAACATGGTCTTCCAGTTTTTGCGTGTTCAGCTTCTTTCTCTTTGGTAAAAAGACACCTGGAGAGCGTATAACCAGCGGTTTGCGCTTCTTCTCGAGCATCTGGTCGGCGGTCTTACCTTTTGCTGAATTATAGAGACTGACAATAACCACCCAGGCGGCTGCTACTATTGGCGTGGCCAACAACGCGCCAAAGGCACCGAATAGCTGGACGCCGATAATCAAACATAAAATCGCAGCAATGGGGTGAAGGCCAACCGCATGCCCCACGATACGAGGTCCCAGGATATTACTCTCCACCATTTGAACACAAATGAAGTAGACGAGAATCCAGATAGTA
>JBGQJX010000506.1:0-3007 GCA_041499255.1 Ktedonobacteraceae bacterium
AAGCTCTTTTCAGCTACTCTAAAAGGAAAACGCATGCGCATTGCAATCATCTCTGACATTCATGGGAATCAATTAGCACTCGAAGCAGTACTTCAGGACCTCTCGCAACAACCAGCCGTAGATCACCTGGTCATCGCTGGTGATCTTTGCCTGAATGGACCCTGCCCACGCGAAGTATTGCAAACTGTTCGGAAATTAGAGTGCCCCGTCATCCAGGGTAATGTCGACTATGAAGTGGTCAACGAGGCGCCAGATAAGGGTCCCAAGAAGCGCACCACCGTTGCCTGGACCAGGGAACAGATTGGACAGGCCGGCCTTGACTACCTGGCATCCCTACCCCTATCACATCTCATTACTAACTCGCATGGTAGCGACCTGCTCATCGTCCATGCCAACCCGCTGAACCTGGAAGACGCCATTTTCCCGAATGCCCCCGATAGCGACCTGGAGCGCCTGCTGGGCGGCATTAAATCCACCGTGGGCGCCATGGCTTTTGGTCACCTCCATATTGCCTATACCCGGCGCTGGCGGCATCTCCTGCTCGCCGATGTCGCCAGTTGCGGTCTACCGCGAGATGAAGACTTGCGGGCAGCCTATGGCATACTGACCTGGCAAGATACAACCTGGAACGCCGAAATTCGCCGCGTCCCCTACGATGTCAAAGCGGTCGTGAAACAAATCAAAACCTGCGGCATGCCCAACGTGGAGAAGCGCATAAAAACCCTCCTGGAAGCAAAATACTAATAAGAAAGGCCCTGATTGTATTCAGGGCCTCCTTGAAAAAATCACTTTAACAGCTAACGTTCACCCTTCCCCGAAAAGGAAAGAGCAAACAGGACTTTATACGTGAACTAAATCACAAGCTGTATCCTCACTATCTTCGAGAACAGCAGAATCAGTAACTATTACCATTGGAGTGATCTCCTCCACCACAATAATTGGTCCTGTCCCCTCCAAAGCCTCTTCTCCAAGGTAACTCTCTGCATCACCAACATCGACCAGGTGCAGTTCCTGGACTATTGCCCGCAATTCGCCGGTTGTAGCCATAAATGTATTTCTCCTGATTCAATCAATATAAAATTTGTGCTAATCGCTGCTTGATTTCCCTACCATCCATACATCAGGCATCACCTTCATAGATATCTCATGCCGGATGTTCAATCGTTATTGAGACTATAAGAAAGGAAACGCCGTTGCATCATAATATTGTGCGCTTCCTCTATTATTAATACGTTGCTTGTCACAATATTTACCTCACTTACAGGCTAATTAGGCCAAATAGGCCATAGTTTCTATTTTCTATAAGCTAGACGTTTTGTATTGTCCTTTTTTGGGTACCAGCTTCAACAGAAAAATGCTATACTGACTACAAACCATACTTTTATAAAAAGAGATATGTAGCACGTACGTGAAAGCAGTAACCTACTACTCCTATGACGATATTCGCATAGAAAACAGATACATTCCAACCATCACCGGCAACGAGTTGCTCGTTAAGGTGCATGGTTGTGGCTTATGTGGCTCCGATATTCTCAAAATCGTACAACAAGTCCCGCCGCCAGTATCTTTGGGACACGAACTAACTGGAACCATTGTCGAACGTGGGCAAAATGTCACCAGCTTCTCCGTTGGCCAGCGCGTCGTTCTCGCTCACCATGTCCCCTGCGGAGATTGCCACTACTGCCGCCACGGCAACTACTCCATGTGCGCCTCATTCAAAACCACCAATATTGACCCATGCGGTTTCGCCGAATACATCCGCGTTCCCGCGCAACATGTACAACAGACCACTCTCCTTCTTCCGCCAACCCTCAGCGACGAAGAAGGCTCGTTCGTCGAACCACTCGCCTGTTGCGTGCGCGCCGTCAGACGCACCCCCCTCCTCCCAGGCGACACCGTCATCATCCTCGGCCTGGGCTCCATCGGCCAGCTCATGCTCCAGGCCTTCAAAGCCCTTGCCCCCACCCCCCCCTCACAAAAAAATGTAGGGGCAATCCCTTGTGACCCAATCCACATCTACGGCATAGATCTCATACCCGAACGCCTCCAACTGGCACGCGCGCTTGGGGCCGATGATGCCTTCATCGCCCCCAACGATGAGCAGGCGCTGCAGCAGCTCCTCGCACCCTATACAGAAGGTCGTGGAGCCGACGCCATCATCATTACCGCGCCCGGTGTCCGCCCCTTCAAACAGGCGGTCACCACCATCCGCAAAGGCGGCATGATACATATCTTTGCCGCTCACTCGACCATCGTGCCCATCAACCTGGCAACCATCTATCAACAAGAAGTGGTTATCACTAGTACCTATTCATCCTCGCCCGAGGATTTGCGCATCGCCCTTGCTCTACTCGAAAGCCGCAAAGTGCGCGTCGATGGCCTCATCAGCCATCGCCTGCCGCTTGATCAGTTCGCCGAAGGAGTTGCGCTCATGCAAAAACACACGGCATTGAAGGTCTATTTTCAAATAGCAGGAGAAATTTAACATGGCAAATACCCACTACAACGTAGCAGTAATTGGCTCGGGTCCCGGTGGATACGTCGCCGCTATCCGTGCCGCTCAACTTGGCGCAAAAGTCGCCATCGTCGAAAAACAATACCTCGGCGGCACCTGCCTCAACGTTGGCTGCATCCCCTCGAAGGCGATGTTGCACATCGCCGAGGTCTTGCACAATATGTCATCGCTGGCAGAGCTGGGCATCAACCTGCCCCAGCCCCCAACCTTCGACATGAAACAGGCGATCATCTTTAAAGACAAGGTCGTCAAGCGCATGACCGGCGGCGTGGGTACCCTGATGAAGAGCAACAATATCGACGTCTTCGATGGTCTCGGCACGGTGGATGCATCTCGCACGATCACCGTAACGAAGAACGACGGTTCCCAGGAGCAGTTTACCGCTGACAAAGTTTTTCTAGCCACTGGGTCCGTTCCCTTCATGCCCCCCTTCCCCGGCATCGATGGGCGCAACATCATGAATAGCGATAACTGCTGGAACCTGCCCAAAAC
>JBGQJX010000507.1:0-2983 GCA_041499255.1 Ktedonobacteraceae bacterium
ACCGTGAGGCGCATAGTCCATGACCAGGTAGGCGGTATCTTCTTCGATGCCGAAATCATGCACTTGCACGATGGATGGGTGACGCAGGCGAGCGATCGTCTGCGCCTCGCGGCGGAACGCTTCCACCGTCTCCTCGGTCAACTGGGCCAGGAGTACCTTTACAGCGACCAGCGTCTTGAGGTGAATATGTTCACCAAGATAGACTTCTGCAAAGCCTCCCCTCCCCAATCGTTGGATAAGGCGATAATTACCCAATCGCCGGTTGACGAGGTTGGAACCCTGGTACATGTTGTTTCTCTCGCTATTATGCGCTACTCCTGTGCTAAGAACACATCCAAGTGTAGGGGATAGAGAGAAAAAAGGCAAATGAGTAGCCTGGTTGGTATTCGCGGCAATGATGGTCGTCATTAGACAGGCAGGGTGCCTGTGTAGGATAAAGCATGGAGCAGTAGTCCCCATCCTTTCAGAAGCCGACCCTGCGCGAGAGGTGAGCATGCGATCAATTTGAAAGTGGTAGCTGGCGCGCTTTCTTGAAGGGGATGTTCTTGGAACCGCAAGGCAGTATGCACCAAATGCGGCCATGAGCCATTAAACGGGTCGTTTTTGTACAATTATTCTCAGGAATCAAAAGCCTTCAGCGCTTGTTACTGGGTAGGGGAAGTCACGATAGTCACCTTACGTGATTGACCCTTCTCTTTCACCGTGGCTGAAGGCCTTTAGCCAGGTCTTAGCTTGCCAGTGGTATTAGCTTAGTGGGCCTACTGGCAGCGAAATCCTGGGATTGATATACGGCAGGAGGCCTGCAAGGCCGAGGTACCACGCGAGGAGACTCGTAATGATCCCGAGGTAGCCACCGATTGTATTAAACGTAGCTACTCCAGCCAGGAATCCAATCGCCAGTGAGAGAAGGGTCAGCACCAATAAGACGAGGAGGGAGAGGAGTGCCACATTGGTCCTCAGCACACAAATCGTCAACAGGGCTGTGTATATAGTCCATGCCAGAAGATAGTAGCCAAGGGCTGGAGCGACCATTTTTTCCCCGACCAGCGCAGCGAAAACGCCCGTACCTGGGAGAAGAATGAAACCAAAGGACAGCCATAAGGCTGAATAGGAGGTGAAGACGGTACCGGTAAAGGTGTTACCTGCTCTAAACTCCACCGTACCTGCGATAAGCAAGACAACACCACCCATAAAGATCGCCAGGCCGATAACGATAGCAAATCCTGTGTCTGCAAGGAGCCCGGCGTTGATGAGACTGAGAACAAACAGGGTTAATGCTAATGCAAATAGACCAAGAGGAGTTGCGTTGGCGCCAGCGGCTGGCGCTGCTGCAACCTGTTCAGACTCTGCCGAAAGTTGTGCCATTGATGGTACCACCTTTCATAGACGTATCTGGCTGATACATACGAGGCAGTCATCAAGTCTCGCCTGTATGCATCGATGTGTCGAAGCGCCGAAGCGCCGAAGGTCGCGGAGTAACGAAGTCACGCCATCCACATGATGGTGTAGATGGCTTCAAACTCGCCTTGAGAAGGCGATGGGCGATCAGACAACAGAGCGTGTAGAGGGGTCAATGCGGAATGATCTGTGATGGTCCTCCTTTCTACAGTAAGTTCTTCATATAGAACAAGTTGTTCTTTCTTGTGAACAAGTATAATCAGTAAACAGCAAGGTGTCAAGTATTGGTGACAAATTGCCTGTCCCCATTTTTGGATTGCCGTGTTATGCGATTTCGGCCAAATTTTGGATCTTACACGGTGTCCTCACCTGCTGAATCTCTGAGCGGCGCGCGCCTTCGCACGAGCCGCCTCTTCCTGCCGATTTTTCGGAGTTGCGGCAGATTCGAGGGAGCCGAGAAGCCGACCCGAGATCCTGGCGATGTCGTCGACTGCCGCATAGAAAGCGGCTTCGTTCGTCTTGGATGGTTTGTTGAAGCCGCTGATCTTCCTGACGAACTGCAGCGATGCAGCGAGAATCTCTTCCTCCGTGACCGGTGGTTCAAAGTTGAAGAGCGTCCGAATGTTTCTACACATCTCGCTTTGCCTCCAACCTGAGTATTCGGCCATGGAACTCTTTCGTCTTCTGGATGTCATCTACGGAAAAACCGCTGAATGCACGACGCTTGTGCAGCATGGACTTGCTCCTTTACTTAACTCTATAGGGTGAATGTATCACGCCGGGTTGGCTCGCATCGCAGTTCACCTGGGTAGGTATCTTACTTTACGAACTCTGCTATTGCGTCAAGGAACCGCTGACGTTCCTTCATGAAAAAAAATATATGGCCACCCGCGAACGCGAGCATTTTCGAACCCTTTATGCCAGTATGCATTTCTTCAGCTAACTTATAGGGGACAATCTTATCTTTCTTCCCGTGCATAATAACCGTTGGAATGTGTAATTCATGCAATTGGTCGGTGCAATTGTAGACGAATGACGCCTGACGTTGTCGCATAAACGCGTAATGCGGTTGGGGATATTTACTCCTGAAGATGGGCGCGCTGGATAACATACCGAAGAAGTACCGTCGCCAATTCTTAATACTTCTCGCGGATGTGGAGACAAGGACGAGCTTTTTGACGCTTTTCGGATACTGGAGTGCCATTGCCAGCGCGATCCGTCCTCCCATGGAAATACCGAGGATGTGTGCCTGCTCAATGCCAAGCGTCTGCATAAGCCCTACTGTATCATTAGCCATCATTTCAATCGAGTATTGAGTGTCGGGTTTGTCTGTGCGACCCGCACCACGGTTATCAAATGCCAGGACCTTGTATTTTTGTGCGAGCCAATGAATGATTCCCTCCCACTCGGATATATCAGTTCCAAGCCCAACGATCAACACCAGCGGCTCTCCGTCACCGTGTATTTCGTAATACATCTGTATGTGACACTCCACTTGGGCTAAAGCCCGGTGGCTTCTCGTTTCAACGCCGAAGGTGACTCACCTGATTGCTCAGGCCCCTCTCTTCGGCTCGACGAAGGCCCC
>JBGQJX010000508.1:0-2978 GCA_041499255.1 Ktedonobacteraceae bacterium
GGTCAAGACCTGTCAGTCTGGAAAGGACTACTGAAATGAAACTGTCTATTCCTGCGTTTTTCCGTCGATGGCGGGTTGCAAGCTCGTTTACGAGACATGTGACTGTTCTGATCGTGCTGGGAATGTTATTAGCAGGAAGTACTCTGGGAGGGCATTTGCTCGGAGTCTTCGCGCAAACTTCCTGCGCAAGGGGAGATGTTTCATATAGCGTTGCTTTCGGGGACACGTTGAGTAGGATTGCCACACGCTATAAGACGACCTGGCAACGATTGACGGTGTATAACCACCTGGCCAATGCCAACCTCATATTTCCTGGACAGGTCGTTTGTATACCAATGAAAGGCGCTCATGGTGGAGGTGGCGGGTCACGCCAGCACTTCATAACCATTGCCAGGCAGGATGCTGCCAGCTCTGGAATCTCACCAGATATCTTTGTGCGCCAGATCAACCAGGAGAGCGGTTTCAATCCGGCGGCTGTCTCTCCTGCCGGTGCGATTGGTATTGCGCAGTTTGAACCAGCAACCGCGGCCTCACTTGGTATCAACCCCTGGAATCCTGATCAGTCACTCCTGGGCGCCTCTCGCCTGATGGCAAGCTATGTCCGGCACTATGGAGGGGATATCGCCAAGGCACTTGCGGCGTATAATGCTGGTTCAGGAGCGGTACAAAGGGCTGTGAGTTTGGGAGGGACGAACTGGCGCGCATTTCTTCCCCTTGAAACCCGGAACTATCTGCGTGTTATTCTTGGGTGAAGTTTATGACAAAAGCTGCCATCGGGCATCTTTCTTGTGAAAAGGAGCTGAAAGAAGGGGGAGCAAAAATGCTCCCTTGTTTTTTGTGCGACACTCTCTCAATGTATCGACGAACAATCGCAAAGTCATGTGCTATTGCTATTTTACTATCACTCAGGCATAATGGCGGGGCAAATATGGCGAGGAGGGTCAGGATTTATGTTGGCAAAGGTGCAAAGCTGTGCGGTAATTGGCCTGGAAGGCGCGCTAGTCGAGGTTGAGGTTGATATTTCGAATGGTCTCGCGGCATTCAATGTTGTTGGGCTGCCGGACGCTGCTATCAATGAATCCAGAGAACGAGTACGATCGGCAATCAAAAACTGCGGTTGCCTTTTCCCATACAAACGGATCACTGCCAACCTGGCCCCGGCAGATCTGCGCAAAGAGGGGCCAGCCTATGATCTTCCTATAGCCATCGGGGTTTTGTTGGCTTCAGGGCAGATCAATCCTGAAAAGTCCATAGATGAGTGCCTGTTTCTAGGCGAGTTGTCTCTCGATGGCAGTCTGCGGCATACCAATGGCATTCTGCCCATGGTAGCGCTGGCCTGTGAAAAGCGCGTCAACATTGTATTTGTGCCAGCCGCCGATGCTATGGAGGCCTCTCTCTTGCACGGAGTGACAATATATCCTGTAGAGACGCTGGGACAACTTATTGCCCACCTCAACGGTGAACGGCATATCGAGCCGTTCATACCTGATCCGCGTATCCTCGAAAATTTCGACCAGGTTGTTTATGGGCAGGACATGGCGGCGGTACGCGGACAGGAACATGTCAAGCGTGCCTTAGAAGTGGCAGCGAGCGGGGCGCACAATATTTTGATGAGTGGCCCTCCGGGATCAGGGAAGACGCTGCTTGCGCGTTCGATGCCTTCTATTCTCCCACGAATGATTATTGAAGAATCCCTGGATGTCACGAAGATATACAGCGTGAGCGGGATGCTTCCCTCGGATATGCCCCTGGTACTGCAGCGGCCATTTCGCTCTCCACATCACACGATCAGTCACGCGGGCCTTGTTGGCGGAGGGCGTATTCCACGACCCGGCGAGATCAGCCTGGCGCACCGGGGTGTGTTGTTTCTGGATGAATTACCGGAATTTGGGCAGAATGTGCTGGAAGTGATGCGCCAGCCATTGGAAGATAAAGTGGTGACGATATCGCGGGCGCAGGGAACTATTACGTATCCTGCCAATTTTATGCTGGTGGCCTCGATGAATCCCTGTCCCTGCGGTTTTTTTGGCGACCCGATCAGGGAATGTAGCTGCTCGGCCTCTGCGATTATGCGCTACCAGAAACGTATCAGCGGCCCGCTGCTTGACCGTATTGACATTCACATTGAGGTGCCGCGCGTCGATTATGAGAAGCTGGCAGATAAACGCAATGCTGAGGATTCAAAGACGATCAGAATAAGGGTGCAGGAGGCGCGGGAACGGCAATTGCAGCGTTTTCGTGGGACGAAGATGACGTGCAATGCGGAGATGGGGCCGTCGGAGGTGCGTGACTTCTGTAAGACGGATGCGTCGGGGGAGCGGTTGTTGAAGGCGGCGATGCAGCAGTTGCATTTGTCGGCGCGGGCGTATCACCGGGTGTTGAAGTTGGCGCGGACGATTGCGGATTTAGCGGGGAATGAGGAGATTATGGCGAATCATGTGGCGGAGGCGGTGCAGTATAGGCCGAGGGTGGGGATGTAGGGGAGCTTCCCATGTAAATATTTAAATACCTCGCGATAGTTGTCTGTAGTGCGGTTCTCTTCGGCTCTATTTTGGCTTATTTAATAAACGAAAGAGCCAGTTTACATTGATTGGATGTAGTAGTGAAAGAAGGAAAAGCATTTTGTTCGGTTTACTATGTTCTGCAGTCTTTTGCTTGCCAGTTTAACAGTACAGCAGTAATGCTGCAAACCTTGCAAGAAAGTTAAGCGTCTAGATTATGAGGTGTAAAAAAAGCACAATTCAGTTCCAAAAGCGTCAAATATAGTGTATAAATGTAATATGATATATTCTGCATCGAAAACTCAGCCGCTATATCTCTTGAACCGTATCTTTGTAGATGTGCAAGAATTGTATGATACTTTTCCGTAGTGCTCTTTGTCCAATTTGAGTTGCCTTCTAAATTAATTTTGCTGCTTCTACTTTCTGGCAAAAGGAGATTGGCTTTGGACAACAATTCAAAACTGCCTTGTGCAGTCA
>JBGQJX010000509.1:0-2939 GCA_041499255.1 Ktedonobacteraceae bacterium
AAACTGTCATCAATAGCTTGGAGGGGTTTAGGCAATATGTCTAAACCCCTCCTTCCCGCATTAACGACTCAACTTTGGAAACAGTGGGCAGCGATGGATAGTGCCCATGCGCTTAATTAACTGTCACAGCACCCGCTACGCTGATTTTTTTTAAGCGCGATCAGTCGCAGTATCTCTACTTTTGATAATGTCACGCCTATTTGAATTATGTCTTAATATATCCATAATCGCGTCCCTACATATGATTTCATGCGTCCTCGTACTACCCCCGCTGTTCAATAGGTACATATTCAGTCACCTTCGGGCCGACGTACTCGGCGCGTGGGCGAATCAGGCGGTTATTAGAGTACTGCTCCAGGACGTGGGCCGTATAGCCAGCAATGCGGCTACAAGCAAAAATGGGCGTATCCAGGTCGATGGGAAAACCCATCATGTAGTAGACGGAGGCGGAATAGAAATCGACATTGCAATTGAGGCCCTTATGTTCTTTGATATAGTCCTCGACGATACGCGATATCTCATACCAGCGGCTATCACCGGTGCGTTTTCCCAGTTCTTTGGACATCTCCCGTAAATGGGTGGCACGCGGGTCCTCCGTTTTGTACACGCGGTGCCCAAAGCCCATGATACGCTCTTTGTGATCGACGGCATTGTGAATATATGGTTCAGCATTACTCACCTCGCCAATACGCAGGAGCATGCGCATGACCTGTTCGTTGGCGCCACCATGCAGTGGGCCAGAAAGGGCGCCGATGGCGGAGGTGATAGAGGCATACATATCAGCGAGAGTGCCAGCCGTTACGCGAGCTGCAAAGGTAGATGCATTCAGCTCATGATCGGCGTGCAGGATCAGAGCCACGTCAAAGGCATGCGCAGTATAATCATCGGGCATTTCGCCCTTGAGCATATAGAGAAAATTGGTTGCAGTGTTGTGATCATGCAATGGAGCGACCGGCTTCCTGCCATTGCGGATATGCTCCCAACTGGTCGCAATCGTTCCTAGAACGGCGGTAAGTCGTATGGCGCGGTGATAATTTGCCTCGGCAGACTTATCGCCAGGGTTGGGATCAAAGGAAGATAGAGCAGAAACGATAGTGCGTAATACGTCCATAGGAGGAGTTGTTCTGGGCAGCAGGTGCATTATCTCGAACACGCGGTCAGGCAGTTCGCGATTGGCCTGCAATTGAGCTTCCACTTCTTCAAGCTGGGCCCTGGTTGGCAAGGCGCCATGCCAGAGCAAATAGGCGGTCTCTTCAAAGGTAGAGTAGCGGGCAAGGTCATGAATATCGACGCCGTAGTAAGTGAGTTTCCCAAGTTTGCCATCGAGGTCACAAATTCGTGAATGTGTTGCGACGATATCTTCAAGGCCATCTGTGGTTGGCATATTGAGCTTCCTCCAGCGGGGAGCGGGCTTCTAGTGAATGCAACTGGTACCCGGTAGTCGAGCATCTGCTGCTTCCACGATAAAGCAGTGAACTTTCAACACAACAAACCATATAGCTTGTGTAAAGTAATTATAATCTCGCAATTTCCTTGATGTCAACGCGAGGCGTGAACAAGAGCATAGTCTGCGACATGAAAATATGTTACACTAGCGCAAGCAAAAAAGACAAAAGTGAGGCGCGACAATGGCAAAGCAGATGCGAGACGATGAGGATCAACTTATCGCCCGCAGTCAGCGTGGAGATGTCAACGCATTCAATGAGTTGATCCTGCACTACCAGCAAACAACCTATGGCGTCGTTTACCGCATGGTCGGGAACGCCGATATTGCCGCCGATGTCACACAGGACGCTTTTATTGCTGCCTTTCGCGCTATTCAATCCTTCCGCGGCGGCTCCTCATTTCGCGCCTGGCTCCTGCGCATCGCTTCAAATTTGGCCTGTGATTACTGGCGTCGCACTCAGCGGCATATCGTAGAATCGCTAGAAATGCTCACTGATGAAGATGAACCGCATGCCGCCAGCGATTTAAGCGCCCTGGTGGAGAGCGGGCAGGAAGCAAATCCCGAGGAATATGTGCTCAGCCAGGAATTACAGGATTTGATCCAACGTGGTCTACAAATACTCCCCCTTGATCAACGTGTGGCCGTGGTTTTATGTGATATCGAGGGGTTATCATACGAAGAAATTTCAATTACAACCCAGTCCAACATGGGCACAGTGCGGTCGCGCATCGCGCGCGGTCGCGCGCGGTTGCGTCATTACCTGGAACAGTACAGGGAACTTTTACCGCGCAATTATCGTCTACCTACTAATAAAGAATAAAACCAACATGGAGTACCGGCGTGGTCAACACAGATAAAGATCGGCATCTGACAACTGAACAGCTCTCAGCATACCTGGACAGGCAGCTCTCGCAAGCAGAGCAGGCAGCATGTAAGGCTCACATTGAAAGCTGCCAGCAGTGTCAAGGCGCATTGGCAGGCCTGAGACAGACAGTGGCTTTGCTGAGATCCATGCCACAACCGCCAGTACCCCGTTCATTTGCGCTGCCGACAGGCGTCACTTACCTGCAAGAACCAGCAGCACGCCAGGTAGAACCAGCACATCCACGACGCAGGTGGCCCAATTATGTGCGGCGATCCCTGCGCGCGATGAGCACTATTGCGGCGGTTATCGGCTTTATCTTTCTGCTGTCAGGCATTCTGCCCTTGCTGATGCATGGGGGAGGAGCAACGACGGCGACAAGCTCTACAGCAGCACCAGCCAGTGGTAATGCTACGCAGCCACAACTTCAGGCAACAAATAACGCGGCTGCTACTACGGGTCCTGCGAAACCCGCTACCAATGATAAGACCACTCCTGGGCGTTCACCAACTCCCGGAAAGACGCCCACAGGTGCTACAGCCTCTCCCGCGGTCGCAGATCATCAGAATAATCAAACGACCAGTCAGGCTCCGCCTGCGCCGCCAATTATTGATTTGAATGATCCGCTCG
>JBGQJX010000510.1:0-2937 GCA_041499255.1 Ktedonobacteraceae bacterium
AAGAAACTGGGCAAGCCGCTTGAAGAAATCTGGCCCGAAGACGACCTGCAGCTGATGCATTACCAGTTATTCCCGCACGGAGTTTTCCACGTTGAGAATGCGGGTGGCATGATCGACGAGGTGCTCGATATGCGTTTATGGATCGGCTGTTTCCCCTGGAAGTTCAACATGGGAGAGGCGGCTTTCTGCAGACTGGTAGCGTTCGTGGAGAAGTAACCATTTCGCACCAGCAACCATGCTAATTCTCAGCTACTATCGGGTTGGTCAACACACCGAGGTGCTCTATTTCGACCATAACGGTGTCTCCTGGCATCATAAACACTTGCGGTACACGGGTATTGCCGATGCCCGACGGTGTCCCGGTCAGAATGACATCCCCAGGTTCAAGCGTGAGGATCTCCGAGATGTACTTGATGATAAAGGGAACGCGAAAGATCATATCTGCCGTGTTCCCATCCTGCAAAATCTGCCCTTGTAAGATGGTTTTAATAGAGAGTGTATGCGGATCAGGCACCTCGTCGCGTGTGACCAGGGCAGGTCCCAGGGGACCAAAAGTGTCGAGCATCTTGCCCGTAGTCCATTGTGAGGTGCGGAACTGGAGATCACGTGCGCTCACATCGTTGGCGACCGTATAGCCAGCGATGTAAGAGTATGCTTCATCCTCGGCAATATATTTCCCTCGTCTGCCGATGATAATGGCTAACTCCCCCTCGTAGTCTACCTGGCTACTGATCCGTGGGACAACAATAGGTTGATTGTGGCCAATCAGGGAACCGGCCACTTTGTGAAACAAAACGGGATACTCAGGTACGCTCATGCCCGCTTCAGCAGCATGCTCGCGATAGTTCAAGCCAAGGCAAATGACTTTCCCTGGACGCACTACTGGTGGTAGGAGCGAGACACGATCAATGGCATAGATGATCCCTTGCAGGCTGAGCGTATTGCCGTTTCCTGCGAGCTGGTTGCGCACAAAAGCTATCGCCTGTTGAATGGCCCTGAGCGATGTTTCTCCGCCTCTCAGCAAGCCGATCATGTCGGTGGGAACCCGCTCGTCGGCTACTGCCAGCTCATCTTCATTTCCTGTATGCTGCAAGGCAGCACGGTAGGCCCGGTTCAAATCGACAATCTGCTGCTCATCCAGTTGAGCGCCTGTACGTGATTGACCCTCACGCTGGTAGGTAACCAATCGCATTAGCTCCTCGCTTTCTCCTCACTCTGAACTACTCGCTTGCCTGTATTTGGTCAGCGATTCCCAAACCTATCGTAACAATGTCTATACGAAATCGGCTGGACCATCGGGTCCCCACATGTTCACCCACCGCTCGTTCGCATTCCAGACCCTGGGTACGTATGCCTCATCATCCCAGATTTGCTGGATATCACACATGAACTCCACGAGATTTTTCTCAGGGTCTCTGAAATATTCGAACTGGTTCTGGCCGGGGCCATGCCGTCCGGGGCCATAGAGCAACACATGGCCATTCTGCATGAGATGCTCAGCTTGCTGCACCAGGTAAGAGAAATCTATCACTTCTAAGGCGAAGTGATGCATCTTGATGGAACCTGTTTTTGCGAACGCCAGGCCATGATGATCTGGATTGCAGCGCATCCAGAGAAAGATGTCGTCTACCCAATCAGAAACGCGGAAACCCAGAACCTCACTGTAGAACTCGGCGGAGCGCTTGCAGTCGTTCACCAGCAAGGTGACATGGCTCAGCTTGCGCGGCTGCACCGCGCGCGGGCCATAGTTTGGAGAGACCTGCGCCATGCCTCCTATTAGCTCTACAGTATATCCATCAGGGTCGCGCAAACGCAAAGAAGGCCCCTGACCCAATTCCCCCGCTGCCTCCGTCTCGTAGGAGATGCCCGCCTTTGCCAATGCGTTGGCCGCGGACTCCAGTGCTGCCGGATCGCCAACATCCAGCGCATAATGATCAATGCCACTCTCCGAGGAAGGAACGAGTACAAGCGTGTGGTGGTTTGCATTGCAACGTAAATAGACCCGCCCGGCGGCATCCCGCTCTGTCTCGCCAAGCCCCACCATATCGGTGTAAAAGGATGCCTGTCCCTCCACATCCGGCGTTTTCAAAGCGACATGTGAGACTTGTTTGACGTCCACAATAGGCATGTAGCAGCCTCCTTTCATCCCTGCTTTCGTATATAGTCAACCTGGCGTCTTGTTCCGTTTTAACGAGGATTAACGCTTAAGCCACCGTCAATTACCAAACGTGTGCCATTAATATATTTCGCCCGGTCTGAAGCTAGAAAAACCATCAGGTCAGCCACCTCGCTCATTTCAACCCAGCGACCGTTCAGGATGCCCATTTTCTCACAATAGTCCGCCAGGAACTGCTCGCGGCTTTTGCCCTGCTGTTTTGCCCTTGTATCAGCCCAGACCTCGCGCCACTCCGTGGCAACCAGGCCCGGTACTATAGTATTCACCGTGATCTGGTCAGAGGCCAGGTCGCGCGCCAGGTAGGTCGAGGCGTGCATCATAGCCGAGTTATTGATGCCATGCGTCATCGCCTTTTCCCACTCCATCATCCCCGCCGAACCACCAACATTGATAATGCGTCCGCTGCCATCCTTTGCAAAATGCGGTAAAAAGGCGCGGGTGGCACGCAGCATGCCGATCAGCTTGACGTTCACATCATCCAGCCAATCCTCATCATCCCAAAGAATCTGTCTGTCTGGCCGTCGCATGCGATTGCCTGCAGTATAAAGCAGGATATTGATGACGCCAAAGCGACCAGCGGCAGCAGCGGCGGCAGCATTCACAGAATCTGCATCTCTCACGTTGGTTGGGATTGCTACCACCTCAACACCACTTTCGCGAGCGATCTCCCCGGCTGCCTTGTCAAGATTCTCTTTCCCACGGGCAAGCAATACCAGATTCACTCCCTCGGCAGCCAGACTCCTGGCTGCAGCTTTGCCGAT
>JBGQJX010000511.1:0-2917 GCA_041499255.1 Ktedonobacteraceae bacterium
CGTATTGAACGGCGGGGCAACGCGGCTGTGGGAATTCAACGCGGACCGCTGGTGTACGCGCTGGCGATAGGGGAGCGCTGGCAGCCACTGCGCGGCGTTCAGCCCTATCCTGATTGGGAAGTATATCCAGAGACGCCCTGGAATTACGCGCTGCGGGTTGATCACGAGCAACCGGAATCTTCTTTTCGCCTTCAGACGCGCCCTATACCACGGCAACCATTCGTGGCAAAAGCTGCTCCCGTGCGGTTAATTGGCAGTGGGCGGCGAGTGCCAACATGGACGCTTGAAGCGCATTCGGCGGACGCGCCGCCCCTAAGTCCGGTAATGACGGATGCGCCAGAGGAAGAGCTTGAGCTGGTGCCGTACGGGAGCGCCCGGCTGAGAATTGCTGAGTTTCCAGTGCTCTTGATTTCGCGTGATCAGCGATAGGCCTCTGCTTGCAGATTGAACAACTCCGCGTAGCGACCACCAAAGGCAATGAGAGGATGGAATACCTTTTTGTTTCATACTGTATATTACGTGGCTGAGATAAGAATGTCAAAAACAAACAAGAGACATCCCGAAATTGTTCCACAGCGGGATATCTCTTGTTTATCGATGTATTAAGAGAGGTGTATTAATCTTGAGTGCGTGTAATTCTGGCCTCGCCTTCTAAAATGAAGACAATACGTTCGCAGATATTACTAGCATGGTCGGCAACACGCTCAAGTTTGTGAGCTATCCAGAGCAGATAGGTCGCACGTTGTAAAATGAGCGCATCACTTTGTAGGGCAGGGATGGCCCGAGCACCGGCCATTAACGCCATCAAATCATGGCGCACCAGGTGGTAGCGCACATCCACCACGTCGTCCTCTTCCCAGATACGCTTTGCCGCCTCGACATCTCGTCGAGCAAATGCATCCATTGTGCCTTGCAGAACGCGCCGGGCTTCGCTGCCAAGATCGAGTATGCCACGCAAGATAGAGGCTTCGGTAATTTCGCTCTCACCGCCTGCTTTGACCTCGGAGATATCGGCTATCTTCACTTCTGACCTTTCATCAGTATGAAGGGGTGCCATACGCAAGATGATCTGTGCAATACCTGCAGCCCCGTCACCGGTGCGTTCAAGATCGCCCGCAATGGCAAGCGCTGAGGTGAGATAGCGCAGATCGCGCCCACCGAGAGGCTGCTGCAGCGTCAATAAACGGATAGTATGTTCCTCAACAGCCGCGCGCAGGCTATCAATAATTTCATCGGCCTCGATTACTAAACCCGCTTTGGCTATATCGCCAGTCTCCAATGCCTCTAATGCTTTTGCCAGGGCATCATCGACCAGAGATCCTAATCGTATGATTTGTTCATCCAGTACTTGCAGTTCTTTATCCAGAACGGTTCTCGCCATGCAATCGCTCCTTCCGTTGAAATGTATGCGGCTATTACCTCTATGTCATATCATCAAAATTTCTCATATTACCAATCATTACAGGCCGCCATACCCGTGTACTCAACATAGTGTAACATATTATGCCGTAGAAAAGATAGAGAGATATGTTAAATACTCACTCTATTCTTTAGGGATAGGCGAATTATAAGCAACGAATTGACATGATTTCTCGAAAAATGTTACAGTACAGGGACAGTATGGTTCCACCTCTATGGTAAAACAAGAAAGAACGAGAACAATGTCAATAAAACGATTACTGGGTGTTTATGCTCATCCAGACGATGAAGGCTCGATGAGCGGCGCGTTACTACATTATAACACTTCTGGCGTCGAAACTGGATTGGTCTGTGCGACGCGCGGTGAAGTAGGGGAAATTTCTGACCCTGCCCTGGCAACGCCCGAAAACCTGGGAGAGGTACGAGAAGGAGAAATGCGTGCAGCAGTGGAAGTACTGGAAGTTCGTAATCTCTGGTTTCTCGATTATCGCGACTCAGGTATGGCTGGTACTGCCGAAAATAACGACCCGCGCGCATTTGTAAATGCCGGCGCCGCAGAAGTAGTGGACAAGCTTGTGGGAGTTATTCGCCAATTTCGTCCACAGGTCATTGTCACCTTTGATGAAAGCGGTGCCTACGGGCACCCTGATCACATTGCCGTTTATCGCCACACGACAAGCGCCTTTCATGCCGCTGCCGACGCTGCACAATACCCCGAACTAGGACCGGCGTACTCGGCTTCCAAGCTCTACTATAGCGCTTTCCCACGCAGTGCAATCCGCGCGATTGGTGAGTGGATGCGCACCCAAAACTACGAAGGGTCTTTCAGCGGTCTCGACCCTGAAAAAATGGGTATAGCGGACGAACAGATCAGTGTCTGGTTTGATGTAGAACCATGGCGAGAGTTGAAGGATCGTTCATGGTCAATGCATCGCACCCAGCTCAATTCCAATCAATTCATGGCAAAAATCCCAGAGGAAATCCAGCGAAAATGGCGCCGCTACGAGTGCTATCAGTTGGCGGCCTCAAGGGTAGGACCTGATGTGCCGGGTGAAAACGAACTTTTCGCGCGTATTCATGTATAGACTCATTTAGTTGTCCCTTCTCTTCCCCTGGCCATCGCTGTTATCCAGATAACGCCATGTCAGAGGTGGAGAAGGAATCTTCCCACCGATTGCCCTGGCCTGTACCTGATCGAGAATGCGTGCAATAATCGCCGGCGGTGGCTCAATTGTTTTCAATTGGCAGAGAAGTACGTCAATATCGTCATATGCTTTTTCATTGTCTATATTTGAGGAACCCTGCGCATCCTGCATTTCTTAACGCCCTCTAATCTTTCTTATTTTTCTTAAGGCATGGTTCAAATGAACTTGACAGTTCCTCCTCAACAGAAAAGTCCAGCCCTGTCATGCTGAGCGAAGCGAAGCATCTCGCTGCCGATCGCGACAGACCCTTCGCTTCGCTCAGGGTGACATGATGTGACTGTTCAAACTGTCAA
>JBGQJX010000512.1:0-2907 GCA_041499255.1 Ktedonobacteraceae bacterium
CTCTGGTTTTTCACACGCCAGGGCCATGATCTGCATGAACTGCTCGAACGTGAAGGTGGCGGGCGCTCCCGGACGCTGCTCATCGGTCAGGAGCACTTCGATCGCCTGACTCAAGAGTTTCGGCTTTCCCGTCGCTTCGATGGCCTGCAAGCGAGACTCGGCTGCATGCCAGCGATCCCGAAAGCCGCGCACCGTTTCATAATCGACCTGCCACTGGTGAGCAATCTTGGTGGTACTGGTCCCCTGAGCTGCTTCTAAGATGATGTGACCGCGCTTGACCAGTCGCTGCTCGCTCGTGGTGCGGTGGACCATGTGCTGCAGAAGCTCGTGTTGGATGGGACTCAGATGAATCGGATTCGCTTGCTGGGAGGGCATCAGAGCAGTCTCCTTCTTG
The DNA here is from genome assembly GCA_041499255.1 of Ktedonobacteraceae bacterium. Lineage (GTDB taxonomy): Bacteria > Chloroflexota > Ktedonobacteria > Ktedonobacterales > Ktedonobacteraceae > UBA11361. The sequence continues at coordinate 395 of JBGQJX010000512.1, forward strand.
TTTTGCCCTGTATTCTATCATAGCCTGCCATCCTGTGCTATTTCCGCGTGGCTGTACTAGCCTGTAGGGAGACCCTTGCCGCCTATGGGGACGATCTCGATGCGCTCGCCACCAGCAATCAACGGCCTGCCGCGCTACTCCAGACCTCGGTTACCCAGATGACGTCAGGCTCTGTGGGCGAGACATTCACCACGTAGAGCTCGCAGCCCGAAACGTGCTGCATCAAAGTTGCCGCGTCCAGGAGTACCGCGACCAGGGCATCACGTTGGCCCGGGTGTGTAGTGATCTTGCCATACAATCCAAATTTGCTCATATATATGCACCTCTGGGTGAGAAAAAGGCATTGTGCAGTCGCCAGGGCGTTTCACAACCCTTTCTCCGCCTCGCAAAAAGAATGACAGAGAGAAACAAAAAAAACGTCCAGGAGCCAGCATGACCACCAGCTACTGCATCAACACCAACAAGCGTCAATATAAGCTCCGCAATTCCAAAATAATAGCGCGCATAGTGCGCGGTATCTGCCCCAAAATACCGCGCGCACCTGAAACGTTCCTCCTCACCTCACCACAAAATACAACCTGATCGCCAACTGATCATTCCAATACAGCTCCACCGTGCCCTCGGCAGGCTGCGTATACTTCTGCGTCGTATACCCCGTAATAGCGCTTGTCGCCACCTGAATGGGCGTTGGGGATTGGTAGAAAGCGCCATTGGTGTACCATTTGATGGTCATCACACCGGGTGTCTTCGGACGCTGCACGCTGTACGTCAGGTAGATGGTCTGGTTGACCTGAAAGACATTGGCTGGTTGCGCCGAGGCGTGAGAGACAGGGTCAATGCGTGTGTTGGTCGAGGCCGAGTTGATGATAGTATACCCAGGCCCAAAGTCGGGATTTGTCCTGGGGTCCGCCAGCATAGGCGTTGCGGTCGGCTTGATGCTTGGGGGAGGAATAATGCCGTAGAACTGGCCCATAGCCGCCAGTTTGCCACTGGTATTCAAATAGTAGCCCACCCCGCTGCACACCAGCCCTGTAACAATCAGCAGGCTCAATAATCCACTGATAACTCGATAGGTAGGAATGATTGCGCGCGGCTTGGTATACATGGGTGGCACGTACACCGTCCCGTCTTCTCCGTCGCCAGGTATGGCCGGTACCAGTCCTCCCATTTGCTGCAAAGGAACCTGTATCATTGCGTTGTCGCCCATCATCTGACCTGTCTGCAAATTCATAAACGCTTGCTGGGGCTGGTATGGGACAGGTAACAGGGACACCGGCTGCTGCTGATGCTCAGGCTGTGGAGGTGTTTGTGGCAGAAAATATGGTGGCTGATTGCTCGGAGCAAAACCATTGGTTCCCCATTGAGCTGTGGGCGGCGCGGCTGCTACAAAGTTTTGCAGTAAAGGCGAAGGCGCGCCACAATGGGGGCAGGGTGCTTCATTGTCTAACCTTGCTGAATTACAGAATGTACAGAGCATCGTTGTTCATCCACCTTTGTGCGATAACAGCTAACGGATACGGTGTATAGTTATTCATCATGACCTCCATTTTCGGAGACCCCTGGCATCAGCCATGGGGCGCTTGACATGCTGTCACGGTAACACCGGCATCCCGCAACGGTCAAATATTCTGCCTGGCTATAGGGTAAAATGGCTATGCTCAATATATATGAACGTGTATTATCCTGTGCCTTTGAGCGACATGGTAAACGTAGGTACGCAAATATGACCTTTAACAACATAGCTGTGTCAACCGTCGGGTCCAATGAATAAATTCATCCGGCCAGCCGTAGGGGCCGATTTATCGCGCCCAGCGCCGATTTATCGGCCCTCGGTGGATTACCACTCTCCAGATAAATAAGTTAAAAAGCTTAATCACACCCCTATATGAAATACACCCTCATCCATAGGACCCCTGGCGAAAACAGAGACCTTTGGTTTACAATACCTTCTAGTACACACCAAATACCGTAAAGGAGCAACAGCACATGTGTTATGACGACAACGCCCGTCCACCGGTGCCACCGGGCACGGCTGGGGAAGCCCATGGAGAAGAAATCGTACTTGAGGCGGCGGACGGAAACCGTTTTGCCGCGTATGTAGCCCGGCCAGAGACGCCGGGGGGAGCCCAGATTATCATCTTTCCTGACGTGCGAGGACTGCATCAATTTTACAAAGAACTGGCATTGCGCTTCGCCGAGGTCGGCATCACCGCGCTGGCGCTTGACTATTTTGGTCGCACCGCCGGTGTTGGCTCGCGCGATGACTCATTTGATTTTATGCCGCATGTACAACAGATCAAGCTGGAGACATTCTTTGCCGACGTCGCAGCCGCTGGCGCATATCTGCGGACAGGCGAAGGCGCAGCTAGAGCCACCTTCACCATTGGCTTCTGTATGGGTGGCACGCTCTCATTTATCAGTGGCACACAAGATTTTGGGTGGGCTGGTGTGATTGGCTTCTATGCCGGCATGAGCAGAGATTTTGGCGGCCGGGGAACCTTGCTAGAGCATGC
>JBGQJX010000513.1:0-2906 GCA_041499255.1 Ktedonobacteraceae bacterium
AAACGTGGAAAAATCGATCAGAGCGTCCTTGTGTTTGCATGTACGAAAAGGTGAGTCGCACCAGAGAGCAAAAGAGAAGAAGTTTTGCCAATCCTTCTGTGCTATACTGTTCCTTTGTACAGCCGGGAGCGGAAACGCGAAGGTGCCAGAACAAAGGCGTTCCATAAATCGGAATCTAGATAGAGCCTGGTTGAAAGATCCGGCTGGCACTATTCTAGCGATATGAGAGGGAGTATACATCAGCATGGTTCAAGAATATATCGAGATTCGTGGCGCCCGCGAGAACAATCTCAAGGATGTCACGCTGAGACTGCCCAAGCGCAAAATCACCATTTTTACTGGCGTGTCTGGTTCGGGAAAGTCATCAGTTGTATTTGATACCATTGCCAACGAAGCGCAGCGGCTATTGTTTGAGAATTTTAGTATGTTTATTCGCAACTTCTTGCCACGCTATCCCCAACCAGACGCCGATGCGATCGAGAATCTGAGCATGGCAGTGATTGTTGACCAGAAACGCCTGGGCGGTGGCTCCCATTCCACGGTGGGGACCGTGACAGACATCGCGTCAGTGCTGCGGCTGCTCTTTTCGCGCATCGGCAAACCGTATGTAGGTTTTGCCAACGCCTTTTCCTTCAACGATCCACAGGGCATGTGCCTGGAATGCAATGGCCTGGGCCGTAAGATCGGCATTACCCCGGAAGCGCTGATTGATAAAACAAAATCGCTGAACGAGGGAGCTGTCATCGCCCCAGGACTGGCCGGCTGGGAAAGCGATCTTTATGTGCGTTCTGGCTTCTTCGACAACGACAAGAAGATAGCCGATTATACAACAGAGGAACTGGACCTGCTTCTCTACAGCGAACCGCGCAAATATAAGGGTCTGGCGTACAACACCTATGAGGGTCTGGTGTACAAGTTCAATCGCAAGTTCGTTGCGCGGGACATCCAGACGCTCTCGTCTCGCATACGGCAAAAGGTCGAGCCTTTTTTGAAGCTCGGCCCCTGTCCGCTCTGCAAGGGTGCCCGGCTCAACCAGGCCGCCTTAAGCTGTAAGGTCAAGGGGTACAATATTGCCGACATGGCAGCGATGGAGGTTGATGAGCTTTTAGAGGTAGTCAAGGGTATCACAGAACCGGCGGCGGCGCCAATCGTTCGCACGTTGACCGAACGGCTGCAACATCTGGTGGAGATTGGCCTGGAGTATCTCAGCCTGGATCGACCCACCGATACACTGTCTGGAGGTGAATCGCAGCGGGTCAAAATGGTCAAGCATCTTAACGGCAGCCTGGTAGATGTCATGTACATCTTTGACGAGCCAAGCATCGGACTTCACCCGCGCGATGTCCATCGTCTGAACGAACTCCTGGAAAAATTGCGCGACAAAGGGAACACGGTCATTGTAGTAGAGCACGATCCTGATGTGATTAAGAGGGCCGATTACATCGTCGATATGGGACCATATGCCGGGAGCGAAGGAGGCAAGATTGTCTATGAAGGCGATTTCACCGGTCTGCTCCAAACCGATACGCTGACCGGCAACCATTTGCTGCGTAAGAGGCCGCTTAAGGAGAGCTTTCGCCAGGCGACCGGGGCTCTGCCAATCGTCCACGCTACGGTGAATAATTTGCAGGATGTCAGCGTGAATATTCCCACTGGCGTGCTGACGGTCATCACTGGCGTGGCTGGTTCAGGCAAAAGCTCGTTAATCAATGAAGCCTTTCTCAGTCAGCACCAGGAAGCAGTGGTGATTGATCAATCATCCCTGAGCACTTCCAGTCGCTCCAATCCCGCTACCTATACCGGCATTATGGATGAGGTGCGCAAGGCCTTCGCGGCAGTCAACAACGTTGACGCTGGTCTGTTTAGCTTTAACTCCAAGGGCGCCTGCCCTAACTGTCAGGGTCTGGGCGTCACCTACACTGACCTCGGCTTCCTTGAGGGGGTCAAGCTTCCTTGCGAAGTGTGCGGCGGGAAACGCTTTAAGGACGAGGTATTGGCCTACACATTGAACGGGAAATCCATTGCTGATGTGTTGAACATGACCGTTCACCAGGCACTGGCGTTTTTGAAGATGAAAGAAGTGCAGTCAAAGCTCCAGGCTTTGAGCGACGTGGGTCTGGACTACCTGACCCTCGGCCAGCCCTTGAGCACCCTCTCTGGGGGCGAATGCCAGCGGATTAAACTGGCCAGCGAACTTCACAAGCAGGGCAGTATCTATGTCATGGATGAGCCGACAACTGGCCTGCACCTGTCGGATATTGGTCGCCTGCTCACCATCATGAACCGGCTGGTAGATGGCGGGAACACAGTGATTGTGATTGAGCACCATCTAGATGTGATTCGCAACGCAGACTGGATCATTGATATGGGTCCAGAAGGCGGCAATAAGGGCGGCATGGTCATCTTCGAGGGTACACCGCGAGAACTACTCGGCGCAAAGCATTCGCTGACGAGCCAGTATTTGGGATAGATGCTGGTCTTTGAAAAAGTCGAGGGCATTATTGCAAATTGCTCTCATTCCTACCATTTCGTTATCCGGGAGATACCTCTAGATGGCCCAGAGTTCCACATGCTGGCTCTCGAATTGAATGGAGCGGCCCATTTTCACGGATGGATACCGTCCACTCACATTCGAGGCCCGCCCACGCACGCGGCGAGATGGCGGCGAAGACCGAATGCGCGAAAGCACAGCTTCAGTGGAGGGATCAATCTGATTGCGCCGAACCCAGGCGTGAAATTCTTCGTCAGTGAGCATCCGCCGTCCTCCAGGATGAAGACACACAGTTCAAAGAAAGGCTCTCCCACGAGCAAGTATAGCTCCCTCTGCGTGCATACGCAAGTTTTTGACAAGTATCTTGGCTCTTGTCCACTTTCGGGGTTTTCTGCTCGCTTCCTTTGTTGTGTAT
>JBGQJX010000514.1:0-2884 GCA_041499255.1 Ktedonobacteraceae bacterium
AGGCTGCAGCAGTTCCGCTCGCCCCTGGATAAGCACATAACCCAGTCGCGACCAATCATCGTCATACTGATCAATCACCAGCGCGACCTCCGGGCGCGTCTCAATATTGCGCACCCTTCGCAGCTTGCTCTCCGAGACGCGTTTGGGTTTCTCATCGAGAGGCGTATAGAAGCGCTCCCCATCAAAAGCGTAGCAAACGGGGATGACATGAGGATTCCCCTTTGTATCAGCCGTAGCAAGTCGAGCGACGCGTTGTGCCTGTATAAATGCCGCCTCGGACCCTGTCATTGTAGTGCGTTTTGCCATAGTTCTCAACCTCAGCCTCGTACTCTCAGCCCGCGTGCAGGCCTCAGAAGTATATCTATCTTATCAAATTGAATGCCCATGGCGCAGCCACGGGCACTCAACTCAATTGAAGTCGTACAGGCTAACGGCCAGCTACGGCAATCTTATTCACCTGTGGAATGACCTCGGTTGCCAGTAAGTCGAAAACCTCTGGATCGGTGACGTTGCTCAGGCTGAAAATTGCCTGATCGATCCCCATTGAGGCCAGCTCAGCGAAGTGTTCAACCGCTTGTGCCGGAGTTGTAGATCTATCCCGGCCATCGCGTGTCAGTTTCATATGATCGAGCGTGGTCTTCTCGATCTCTGCGTAGGGACGTCCCACGGCCTGGCAATGCTCGCGGAGAATATCCAACTTGTGTTGTAATACTTGTGTGCCCATGCGTCCGAAGAGGTTACAGGCATCGCCATACTGCGCGACGAGGCGTAAGGTTTTACGCTCGCCACTGCCGCCAATCAGTATCGGAGGGTGCGGCCTCTGTACTGCTTGCGGTGAGTTGAGCGGGCGAGCAAGTTGAAAGTGCTTGCCTTGATAGGGTTCATCATTGCCTGCCCACATTTGCAGCGCTATCTGCAATGTCTCCTCCAGGCGCTCAAAGCGTTCCGCCAGTGGGGGAAAATGGACGCCTAACCCCTTGTGTTCCTCCTCGTTCCAGGCCGCCCCGACGCCAAAGTAGGCGCGCCCCTGAGAGAGGACATCCAGGGTAGTAGCGGTCTTCACCAGGATACCTGGAAAGCGATAAGTAATACCTGTTACCATTGTGCCAAGCTTGATACGACTCGTTTTACCTGCTGCGAAAGCCAGCGCCATCCACCCTTCAAGCATCTCGTTCTCTGGTGGCCCCGCGAAGCCTATCTGGAAGAAATGATCCATGACCCAAAAGCTATAGAGGCCAGCTTTATCAGCACGTTCCGCAATCTCACCAAAGGTTTTCCCAAGCTGGCTCTGGCCATTGGGCCAGGTGAAATTAGGAACTTGCAATCCTAAGCGCATATGTTAACTCCTTATACCCTTTTATCGAGGGGAATAATACTGCTATGCAACCTGGAACCTGAGCTGCTATGCAAACGTTAGTTATTATACAAATGTAAAGTATTGACCTGCAAGGGCTACCCTCTCTCTATGTACTCAGGCGAACACAGAAGAAGCACTGATATGTTTCCGTTCTTGCAATTTGCAAAGAAACCTTTACCCTTTCGTGTAACAATCATGACACATCAATTTCGTTGGGAAGGCACTAACATTTGGGGAATAATGAAAACAAGAACAATAGCCATGCCCACATTCAGTGGGATACAAGCGACTCAATCACCACTGGCGTCAACAAGGCATTCCTGGTGGCGTGCCACATTGCTTATTATACTTCTACTACTCTCTGTAGCGCTCTATATCCTGCTTATCAAAGTGGCGCCAGCACCGGATTCCGTTCTGGTCACACCATTTTTACACGTCTGGATGCTCTGTTTTGTGCCGTATGTGGTGGCCTGCCTGCTTGTCCTGTTCACTAAACCCGCGGACGGCTCATGGCGTTGGGTAGAACTGGGTATCATCTTTGCCGGAGCGTTGACCTTTCGCGTCATGTTGTTGCCACTGCCACCCAATCTATCGCATGATTCCTGGCGTTACCTGTGGGATGCACGAGTCACTTTGCACGGCTATAGTCCATACGTCTACCCTCCCTGGGATAAGGCCTTTATCCCGCTTCGTGATTTTATCTATGATAACAGCCGTTTTCGCAATGTGCCAACGATTTATCCACCTGGAGCGCAGGCAGTCTACCTCTTAAGCTACCTGCTCGCGCCCAGCAACTTGTTTTTCCTTAAAGCAATATTCATCGCTTTTGATTTGGTGACCTGTGGTGCGCTGGCAATGCTCCTGGTGCGCAGAGAACTTGATCCACGGCGCGTCATTATCTACGCCTGGTGTCCGCTCCCCATTGTCGAATTCGCTATTCAAGGCCACGTCGATGCCGTCACCTTGATGTTTATGGTGCTTGCAGTGTTGTGCGCCACCTATAGCTGGCGCGGTTCACGGGCGCTAACGGGCTTTTTGATTGGCATGGCAACGCTCACGAAGATCTATCCTATTTTCTTGCTGATTATCATCATGCGCCGCCGTGATTGGCCGCTGCTGTTCACATGCCTCGCCACCATAATCGTAGGCTATGTTCCTTTTCTTATCCTTGGGCATGGACAGGTTTCAGGCTATTTTTCTACCTATTCGAGCGAGCAGGGAGGAAATGCTGGCATTGTCCAACTGGTCACCTATTCCATTACCCAGGGTTATGGCTTCCCATTGGCTACCATTATTACAATCGAGCATATAGTTGACGTGATCGTAGTCTGTGTGATGTCTCTTGTTGTGCTGGCGCTTCGCCGTAGGAAGGTTGGTATGGAAGCCACAATCCTGTTGTTGATCGGTACTATCCTGGCGATCTCTTCACATGTTTTCCCCTGGTATGTCACGGTACTTTTGCCGTGGATAGCCGTATTGATAGGCCCTGTATGGACACGCCAGGGGCTTAACGGAAAGGGATTGGCG
>JBGQJX010000515.1:0-2862 GCA_041499255.1 Ktedonobacteraceae bacterium
AACAATATTTGCCAGTGCGGTTCGTACTCAACTTTGCTACTCAATTATGTGTTGCATTGCAGTATGCTCACGAACAGGGTATCGTGCATGGGAATATCCAGCCCTCAAGCGTCTTGATGCGTAATCAAGATAATGTCGTACTTCCCTTGCTCACTCATTTTGGTATGAGGCGCGCATACCAGGAGGGTGAGCCGTTAGTGGCGCATATCAATGAGGGAAATGCTGCCTACGTTGCTCCAGAGCAGGCATTGGGGATGATACGTCCAACTAGCGATGTGTATGCGATGGGGGTTTTACTTTTTCGCTTATTGAGCGGCAAACTTCCTTACGATGGAGAAGATGCAGAGGAAGTAGCCTTAAAGCACGCTAACGAGCCAATCCCATCCCTGCGCGCGCTGCGTCCAGACATTCCTGCAGCGTTAGAATTGGTAGTGCGCGTGGCGCTGTCAAAAAGCCCGGAGGCGCGTTTTGCCAGCCCTGCATCCCTGGCTCAGGCATTGCATTCCGCCACGCAACCGGAAAGTCAGTTTGCTTTTCCTGTCGCACCAGAGAGACGTATCGCGGTGCAATCACGCCGTACCCGTTTTAGCTGGTCGCATGTAGCATCATTTCTTACGATCTCGGTGCTTTTATTCAGCTTGTTGGGGGCATCTATTTTTGTTTTTTCTCTGCCACAACGTATTTATACCTTAACAGGATTGCAATTTTTTAATGTTGGTCAATCGGGAATGCCCAACCGCTCGCCTGGATATGGCTCTGCAACGCTACGTTCAACTGCAACGCCCGTGGTTGAAGCGAATACGCCTACTCCTACGGGAAATGTGACGCAAACCCCAGTTCCCAGGCCCACTGTATTTGTCACACCTACTGTTTCGCCAAACCCAACGCAGTTCAATTGTGTCTCGGGGACTCTTTCTATGAATGGCTCTCAGGATCTCATGCCGCTGCTGAAGCAAATTAATGACGATTACCAGAAACACTGCCCCAATTTGATTATTTCTCTGGGAGCAAATGGCAGCCATTACGCGTTAAATGCGCTACGGCAGAGGCAGATCAATGTAGCTGCTGCTGATATGGCAGCACAGCCAACACGAAATCTGGTAGATCACCCAATAGCAGCAATGCTCTATGCTGTCATACTCAGTCCAGATGTTAAGGTCGGTAGCTTGAGTAGCACAATGTTAGGGAATATCTTTCAGGGGCGTGTTACCAACTGGTCGGAAGTGGGAGGGCTTGACGAGCCAATTACTGTATTTCAACATCCCGCGAGCGATATTAGAACGATTTTCCGCACGTTTGTGCTCAACGGTGGACCAACACATGCCAAGAATATAACGTTAGATAAGGGTTGGGCACAGGCCGTTGCGAAAACTCCAGGGGCTATCAGTTACGTTTCCCTGGCGGATGCTCAGGCGGCGAATGTCTCGATAGCTGGCATCAATGGGGTATTGCCCAGTATCCAGGCGCTGCAGCAGGGTAGCTATTCCTTCTGGAGCGTTGCACACTTGTACACACAAGGGGATGGGTCTGTGCAATTCCAGGCTTATCTGCCATTTCTTGTGAGTGAGCAGGAAGCACCTGTCTTCAGTCGAATGGGAGCTGTGCCAATCAGTATGCTGTCGCAAGATGTCCTGGCTTCTCATCTACCAGGACCAGAGATTGAGTGACTTCTTGATAAGAGTTACAAGAGTATCAGGTGTATCACTGTTTGGCCAGGTGTGACGTAAGCCGCTGCTTTGCCCCTTGTAGGAGCACCTAGGGCAAGTACAAGAGATAACTGTCTAATGTTCCTGTCTTTTACTGCTGCGGCGTGCTTGCTGTTGGCGGTATTCCTCCATGACGGCGGCATGCTCAGGTGAACGCAGGCAGTCTTCCTGGTCCTTGATGAACGTGGCCATAAGAGCCGGGGTACCCATTTCAAAGGCGGCATCAATCTGCTCTTTTGTATGCAGGAGCGCGGTAAATGGGGTATCCAGCAATTCATGGGCGAGGGCCAGCGCTCGTTGCTCCAACTTGTCGGGATCGACCACTTCGTTAATGATTCTCAGGACATACCCCTCTTCGGCGGTGAAGCGATGGCCGAGTAGACAGAGCTGCTTGGCGGGGCCTGCGCCAATGAGCCTTGCGAGGCGCATGGGGCCTAAGGCGGCAACCAGTCCTTCTTTGACGGCGGGAATACTGAGCACAGCACTGGTGGTTGCTATGCGCAGATCGCAGGCAAGCGTAACCTGTAGGCCCCCTCCGAGGCAATAGCCGTGGATGGCTGCGATGGTGATGGCTTTGAGATTGGCCAATGCGGTCACGCCGCGTTCCCAGGTTTCAAACCAATCGACGGTGAGGTTGCCTCTGGATAGTTCTTTGGTATCAAGGCCGCTGCAAAAGGAGCGGCCTTCACCACTGACAATAACAACGTGGGTATCGGCACTCTGCGCCAGGTAGTTGGTGGCGCTGACAAGGTCATTTACCCATGCCCAGTTGGCGGCGTTGAGCGCTTCTGGACGATTGAAACGTAGCCGGGCAAGGTGGGGAAGTGGACTATCCAGTTCGCAACGCATCGTCTCGAGTTCTAATGTTGACATAGCGCGATCTCCTATTTACTTTGGGGAGGCAGGTTTAGAGTGCCCTCATATCGACAACTCGCCGGAGTTTGCCACCTTCGCTGCGAGGTATGGTGCCAGGAATCATGAGGGTAACTTTCATGTTCAGGCCGATGTTGCCTCTGATCTCATGCTGGATGCTGCCGCGTAAATGCTGCATCTGCTGGTTGGCCAGCAATATATCTTCTGTCCAGGCTTCCTGGGTGATCTCGCGAAAGATATCTTCAGCCACTTCAACTTTGACCTCGGCCTCGTCCAGCGTGCC
>JBGQJX010000516.1:0-2854 GCA_041499255.1 Ktedonobacteraceae bacterium
GCCGACCTCATCCTTCTTGTAGCAGCGAATTGATCCAGACAAACGACACAGGAGTATCCAGCACATGAAGCACTCAAGAAACATCCTCTTTGTTGCTACGAGCCTGGCTCTGGCACTTTTTATCGTAGCGTGTGGCTCTTCCACTTCCAGTGGCGGCGGACCGTATGGCGGGAGCAACAATAGCAATGCGACTCCAACATCTACAACCAGCAACAGCTCTGCAATGACGATGAAGACCGCCACACTGACCGTGGGCGGCAAATCGCTGACGGTACTCACGAATGCCCAGGGAATGACACTCTACTACCGCACGTCTGATACGCCTACCTCCGTTTGCAGCGGAAGCTGCGCGAATGCCTGGCCCCCGGTCTTGAGCTCCACGATGCCCAGCGTCTCGACCACGCTGCCAGGCACGTTCAGCCTGATGAACAATACAAATGGCAGTCAAGTAGCCTATAATGGCCACCCGCTGTATACCTATTCGGGCGACACTGCTTCTGGGCAAGCGAACGGCCAGGGTATTGGAAACGTCTGGTTTGTTGCCCCCACCAATCTCCCGGCGACGACAACCACCCCATCAGGAAGTACTCCTACACCCAATGGGTACTAGTACTACTTTGTTAGTTTGCGTCTGGGAGTTTTCGCCAATCCAGGAGCAGCCTCGTTTTCAGCCTATGCCTATTTGAAAAAGGCTTGTTTCAGGCTGGCTTGTAGAGCCAGTTCATTCGAAACTAACAAAGTAATACTAGAGCATCGGTCAAGAAATCAAGCGGCGATTTGGAGTTCAGCTGTAAGTCGCTGAGAACGAGCCAGGACATGCAGATTGTGGATGACAGCGCATCGGCGCAGATCGAAGAGATTCTTGCGCACGCCCCGATAGCGTGCGCGTCGTCCTTGCCATCGACCAACATGTGCCAGGGTATGCTCGACAGCCACCCGTTCACGCAGTTTGGCTCGTCCTTGGGATGTCTGTTGGCGTTGGCGTAATTCGATGAGCAAGGCTTCATCGGGATGAATACTGACACTGCGTCCCTTGGCACTGGTCGTGCATTGCGTTTGCAAGGGGCACTGAGCGCAGGTCTCTTTGGGAAAGTGGACGATCCCACCGGGCACAAAGGGCATCTCCTGTTGGGCAGGACAACGGATGATCTGCCGCTCCCAATCCAGGGCAAAGGTCTGCTTGTGAAAGCGTTTGCTGATCCGAACTGGCCAGGCTTTACAATACACCTCCAACTCGTCACTGCGCTCACGCACCAAGTGACTACTCAAATAAGCACGGTCAATATGCAATTCCTTTAAGGAAACGGCTTGTTTGGCTAGATCCGCGCTGATCGCCTCGGTCACACTGGCTTCGGGTACATTGGCTGGGGTCACTCCGACGGCTCGGATCAGACCAGTGTCCAAGTCGTGCAGCACATGCCACTTGTATCCGTCTACCCGCACGCTGCGACTTTCGCGTCCGTGGCGCATTTGCCCATCTTCTACGCTGATACGTCGGTCTTTGGCGACGCCTTTGATCAGGCACGAGGTTGTAGGTATCTTCGACGCGACTGGCTCCCCACAACGGACTGCTATCTAGCGCTGCGCGCAAGGCTCGTGAGCCAAACGCCAGGCTTTGGCTGGCTATCTCGATGGTTCGTTCAATGACACAGTTTTGTGACACATTCAGCATATTTTCACACCATGTGCTGAGTATCCTTGAGGTATCAGTTCATGGACTGAGAACAAATCATAAGAAAGATGAAAAGAAAACACTATGTTGAAACGAACTCTTCGTACTCGGCCTCAAATGCAAACAGGTTCACATGCTGGAGAAAGTGAAGAGCATTTGCCTCTTCCCCGCGTACTGCTCTTACACCTTGCCCCTGGCATAGGTATAGTTCTCTTTAGATGGTTGATCACCCCCTGGCTGATAAACAGAGGACTCCCAACGGAACTTGGATTCCTGCTAGGCGTGGTGTTTATTAGTATTCCGCTGGAACTGGGCTACTTGCTTTACCTCGGCAAAAAACGAAACGGCGTCTTTTCGCTGCGAGGCATTGTGCTTTATACCCAAAGGATGCCGCTCTGGCAATATGCGGTGCTCTTTCTTCCCTTCCTCATCTATGGGATTGGATTGCAAGCGATCTACTCACCAGTCGCAACCGGCCTGGCCAAACAGTTCTTCGGCTGGATGCCTGCCTATATGCTACAGGATGTATCGCAACTCAGGTCACTGACAGCGATAACACTGATTACGGCTCTCCTCACGCTTGCTCTTGATGGGATCATCAGTCCGATTGTTGAGGAACTCTACTTTCGGGGCTACCTCCTGCCACGTCTCTCGCACTGGGGATGGCTTGCGCCGATCATCAACGCGTTCCTGTTCACTTTGCAACATTTCTGGCAACCATACAATTATCTGCTCATTTTTCTCTTAGTACTCCCAGAAGTTATGATTGTGCGCTGGAAACGCAATATCCGCTTCTCAATTCTCTGTCATTGTACCGCGAATACCCTGGGGGCCGTACTCACGCTTATTGCCCTTCTGTCAACGCGATAACTGCAATCCAAAGATGTCCTCTTGTATCAAAATGATGGAGAATGGCCGCTGCTTGTTCTCTTTGTGCTAGCCCAAGGATCTATTGGCGCAATGACTGACTCGCGAGTCCGGTTCTGGAAAAGAGAGGGCTACAATCCCTGGAAAAATCGCTCGTGAGTGATTTTTCCAGGGATTGTAGCCCTCTCTTACATTTCTCGACCGACGCTCTAGCACAAAACCTGATATTCCCTACGCGAGGGCACATCCCCACCTTGCATACCCACCACCACCCGCTTCGTCTATAGTAGGGTTGACCCTCGCGGTCAACCAATA
>JBGQJX010000517.1:0-2816 GCA_041499255.1 Ktedonobacteraceae bacterium
ACTCGACTTGCGCCCACCCCGACAAACATCTCGACAAACTCCGAAGCGCTGATACTGAAAAACGGCACCCCGGCCTCACCCGCCACCGCTCTTGCTAGCAGCGTTTTACCTGTTCCAGGTGGACCCACCAGTAAGGCCCCACGAGGTATACGAGCACCCAATCGATTAAATCGTTCAGGGCTGCGCAAAAACTGCACAATCTCTTCTAGCTCTAAACGTACTTCATCGATGCCGGCAACATCATTAAATGTCACCGGTGGCTCCAGGCTGGCGCGAACCTTGCCAGCAGATCCATTCGATGACTTCCCTGAAGCAGCATTTTTCTGGGAACCACCGCGAGTTTGAGGAGTTTCACCTGCGCGCTCAAAGCGGCGAGCACGACTCTTCCCTAGTTGATTCATACGATCATCTAGTGGACGAGACGAACGCATCCCGTTTTTGGGGGCCAGAATAAGTAGTAGCACAATCCCAAGGAAAAGTAGCGGGATAAACCGCCATAACAAACCCATCCAGATGGGCGGTTGAGGCACAGGCAGGGTTGAAACTATCACATTCTTGCTTATTAGCAATGGCATTAAACCTGCATCCCCACTGGCTGGCAACCGGGTGTAAATTGTGCGGGCCGGGTCGACAGGTGGACTAACGGCCATGCTTGGCCAGGTTGAATAGCCCGCGCCCACATAACGACTCCAGGCTGCAAAGTCAGCCGCTTTATTGGGAGCAGTAGTCGCCGCTGTCGATGCATTATTCTGTGTCAGAGGAACCGCCAACAACCCATTGACAGCATTACCTTGCAAAGTTGCTGCCTGGACATTTCCCGCTTTCACCTGGTTCAGGAATGCGCTATAGCTAATCTCAGTAACCCCGCTGGGAGCCGTATTGCTTGGAGGAGCCTGTAAATGGCTGACTACGCCAAAAAGTAGCCCGACAAACAGCATGAGTAGCACACTGGTTAAAAGTATTTGTTTATGTGTTTTGAGAAAAGTTGCTACATTTCGCCCATAATTTTGCACATCTGTATACCGTCGCCAGCGTGTTTTCAATTGGCGACCACCATTGCCGTCCATGTATTGTATACCTCGCCTGTAAAACTCGCACAGATCAGCTTATCCTGGCAAGTCTTAAGTGTGTAGCAGGAGTAATAACCTTACGAGCATTCTTCTCTCGCAAAGCCAGGTCCCCCACATCTTTCCTATCCTACAGAATTGAGCACCATTCTCCCTTGGTCTCTAGAACTCCGGCTGGAGCAGGTTCATCCCCATTGATTTTCCCTCACATCATTCCACCCTGAGAGAATCCTTCTTCGCTTTGCCTGCCATAAAAGCAGGAAAAAGGCCATAAAATGATAATAAACAAGAGAATACAGGCGATAATTACATCGACGCCAGGAGACAGTGTACAGCTAATTACTGCTCAGAATAAAATATTTCCGTAATTGCAGTACTTTATTCTTATTATACAGGCTATATCAATATGTCTCTATGTGATACATCACATTTCAGAATATATATCAGAACGAATAAAAGACGCAACAAGTTACGACCATAGGTCAGTTTTCCGTCAAACTGCGAACAATCTTCCGATAAGATAACCTTACCCTATCCACTTTGTAGGAAACTGCCAGCAATCTCCTGATAAAATAACGTTACCCTATCCTTTTTGTAGTATATCCATATCTGTATATACGTTTCGAGTAACACCAACAGACGCATCCCTGAACCACCATATCATATAATGACTCTTAACAGCATAACCCGGACAATCGTAGGGGCCGATTTATCGCGCCCACCGCTGATTATGACCTTTAACAAATAATTCGGGACATCTGTAGGGGCCGATTTATCGCGCCCACTGCCGATTTATCGGCCCTCGATGCATGTATCGCTATCCAGATTATTTTGTGAAACTTCATTATCGGCCCTCGGAGGCTTTTCCGCTTCCCTCCAAAGATTAGAAAACATATGTAGCAAAGGACAGAAAAATCAATGAAAGCAATACGCATCCACGAAACTGGCGGCCCAGAAGTCATGCGCCTGGAAGAAATTGAGACCCCTACACCAGAAGAAGGCCAGCTACTCATCAAAGTTGCCGCCGCCGGCATCAACTTCGCAGACCTCGCCCAACGCCAGGGAGCATATCTGACGCGCACCCCCACACCATCGACCCTGGGATTTGAGTTCTCCGGCACCGTCGCAGCGCTTGGTCCAGGTGTAACCATCCCGGCAGTAGGCACCCGCGTCGTCGCCTTTGGTGAAGGAGCCTATGCGGAATATGCCCTCGCCCAGCCAGCAACCACCATCCCCATTCCACCCAATCTCGATTTTGCCCACGCCGCGGCCTTCCCCGTACAGGGTATCACAGCCTACCAGCTCTTGCGTGAGTCAGCACGCATTCAACCAGGAGAAAGCGTCCTGGTTCATGCCGCGGCAGGTGGTGTTGGCACACTCGCCGTACAACTTGCCCGCTTGATGGGAGCTGGCAAAGTCATCGGCACAGCCAGCAATACAAGCAAACTTGAGCTTGCGCGCCGCCTGGGAGCCGATGCCGCTATCAATTATACAGAAGAAAACTGGGTTGAACAGGTGTTGCAAGCTACTGAAGGTCGTGGAGCCGATATTATCCTGGAAATGGTCGGCGGCCAGGTCGCCAACCAAAACCTGCAATGCCTGGCCCCGTATGGGCGCATGGTCATCTATGGAGCCGTCAGTGGCCAGATAGCACAGTTCACCGGCATTCAATTGATGTACAAAAACCAGGCCATTATTGGCTACTGGCTGACCTCACAGTTGCAACGCACTGACCGCATCACTCAGGCT
>JBGQJX010000518.1:0-2805 GCA_041499255.1 Ktedonobacteraceae bacterium
ATCCTCACCTGTTCCCACCACCAGTAGATGAACAGAGAGCATAATAAAGGACACGAAAGATGGCTGAAAACCACAGTGAAGTTGCACGCCTCCTGGCGCAGATTGGCATGGAATACGAGGCTGCCCAACGTGGATTGACGGGACTGGCCTCTGGAACGAGCAATCACCAGTTCATTACCGCCCGTATGGAACGTATGAGTGATCTGCACACCTCGTTACAGGCTCTGGTGGGCGAGTCGGCAACAGCTTTGCTTGCCGAACACTTACAGGCTATTCCTGGCATTTCTACTTCAACAAAGACGGGGAGCATTGCCGATGAGGATAAATAGCGCACCGGTGGCTTGCGGTCAATCTCAACTCTCAAAAAGCGAAAGAGGTCTTTCGAGTGAATATGATACAATCCTTGTGGAAAACAGATATGGCATGGTGACTATAGCGAGAGGTGAAATGTGCGACTCGTTTCTTTACTGGCTAGCGCGACAGAGATAATCGCTGAACTAGGCTGTTTGAATCAATTAGTAGGACGCTCCCACGAATGTGACTATCCCCCGCAGGTGCTCTCACTGCCAGTGGTCAGTAAGGTGCAGATCAATATTGACACTAGCAGCGCGGAGATCGATGCCCAGGTGAAACAACTGGCGCAGAGCAAACGAACACACGACGAGGCAGCGCTCGAGGCTTTAAGTATATATAGCATCGATATCGAAGAACTTCGGACCTTGCGGCCAGATGTGATCTTTACGCAAATGCAGTGCGAAGTATGCGCGGTGAGCGAGCGCGATGTTGTGCAGGCGCTACAACACCTGACCGACTTGCAGCCGCGCGTCGTTTCGCTGACTCCCTATCGCCTGGGTGATGTATGGGAGGATGTGGCGCGCGTGGGCAAGATACTGGGGCGGCAAGAACGAGCCGAGATGCTGGTGAGAGGCTATCGACAGCGGTTGGAGCACGTGGCAGCGGTCACCGCGACATCTGGTAACAGGCCGCGCGTGGCGATACTAGAGTGGCTTGATCCTTTGATGGGGGCGGGGAACTGGGCGCCTGAACTGGTTGCCGCAGCCGGAGGGGAGCCGGTGTTCGGGGAAATTGGGCAGCACTCGCCCTGGCTAAGCTGGGATGAATTACAGGCGGCGGACCCTGATGTACTGGTGCTTGCTCCTTGCGGCTATACGCTCGAACGCACGATGGTGGATGTGCCGGTATTGCAACGACAACCCGCATGGCAATCCTTGCGAGCAGTAAAGAACAAGCGGGTCTATGCTATCGATGGCAACGCATACCTGCACCGTTCCGGGCCACGCCTGGTGGAGTCTGCTGAGTTGCTGGGTCGCGTCCTCTGGGGGGAAGAGTTGGGCATCGAAGTAGATATGCAGGCGTGGAAACATGTGCAATAGAGGTAAAGCCGCTGTTGTAACGACGGCTCTCAGTGCTTAAGGGTGTGGAGGAATTGGAAGGTAGCCCCATCGAAAACCAGGATGATTGGATTATTGACGCTAACGGCTTCTACATTGCTACCCGCTCATTTTTGATCCGGCGTGGGTATTGTTGTGCGAATCAGTGCCGCAATTGTCCCTATATTAACTGGCGCAACTCTCCGACCTGGGAACCTCTGCCGGCAGATGCGGTACATTTTACTGAAGTGTCGCCAAAGGCGGTAGAGGGTGCAAGAAATGCACTCGCGTATCATGAACAGAAAGTACAGGCTGGGAGCCAGATAGAAGAAGAACTTCACGAGGCAATGTTGGCGCATTATCGTTTGCTTTTGGAGCGATGGGTAGAATCGAGTGGATAAAAAATGATGGGAGGAAAGAACTGGGAAAATATGACATAAGATGACATGAAGAATTCGGTATACTTCTTGCATGTACGCAGTATGAAGAGAGCGTCAGAAGAGAGGTGACGATGAAATATGGGCTAACCCTTCCACTTTCAGGGATAGATGGGAACGTTGGGCGACTCATTGAGTATGCTCACATTGCCGAGGAGGAGGGCTGGGAAGGAGTATTTCTCGAGGATTATATCCAATACTGGGGTTCCCAGGATATGCCGACCTACGATCCCTGGCTCTGCTTGACGGCAATTGCCCTGCGCACGCAACGTATACGTCTTGGTGTCACAGTGACGCCGCTGTCACGGCGTCGTCCATGGAAGCTTGCACGAGAAAGCGTCACGCTGGATCATCTTTCCAATGGACGTCTCATCCTGGGTTTTGGTCTGGGAGACGCACACGAAACAGGCTTTACCCATTTTGGAGAAGTGACCGACCTAAAACAGCGTGCTGGGATGCTTGATGAGGGTCTGGATATTCTCGCGGGTTTGATGAGTGGACAGCCCTTCAGCTACCAGGGCAATCATTACCACGTGGACCAGGTCACGTTTTTGCCAGGACCGGTACAGGCTCCCAGAATTCCTATCTGGCTAGGCGGTTTCTGGCCCCACAAGTCACCAGCCAGGCGGGCAGCACGATGGGATGGCTTCTGTCCTGCCAAAGTGCCGGACGAAAACGGAAACGGATATATTACTCCCACTGATATACGCGCCATCAAGGATTTCATGGCAGAGGAGCGAACACATTCGGAAGCCTTCGATCTCGTTGTTGGTGGGCATACTCCAGGTGATGACCCCGCGAAGGCGCGGGCGCATGTTGAAACGTTTATCGAAGCAGGAGCCACATGGTGGCATGAATTTGTGCTGCCGGGTCCCGGTGAGGCGGATGAGGCGCTTGCCCGTATTAAGCAGGGGCCGCCACGTTAGATACGACAGGGGAGTATTGTACCTGGCTTGTGACATAGCAACTCGGGTTTA
>JBGQJX010000519.1:0-2746 GCA_041499255.1 Ktedonobacteraceae bacterium
CCGAACAAAACATCAAGGTTCTGGGCAAGGCGACTTTCAAGACCATCGTCACAACGGACCCACATAGTCTGAACGCCCTGCGCAACGAGTATGCGCAATTAGGTGGCAACTATGAGGTAATCCATTATACCGAGTTACTTTACCGGCTGATTGAGAGCGGCCGGCTGCGGTTTGATCGTCCTCTTAGTTACCATGTGACCTATCACGATCCTTGCTATCTTGGGCGCTACAATCGAGTCTTTGATGCGCCGAGGAGTATACTGAGTGCGCTGGGTTTACAGGTCACCGAGATGGGACGCTGTCGCGAGAACAGTTTTTGTTGTGGCGCAGGCGGCGGACGCATCTGGATGACGGAGACCAACATCCAGGAACGACCGAGCGTGAATCGTATAAAAGAGGCCATAGCCCTGGGTAATGTGGACTATTTTGTTGTCGCCTGCCCCAAAGACGTCACTATGTACACGGATGCGGTAAAAACATCGGGGAGCGAAGGGAAAATCGTTGTCAAAGATATGATAGAACTCGTGTTTGAAGCGCTGGCGGCGCAGAGTGCTGTGCCAGCGGGTAGCCCGACAACGGGGGCATAGACGAGAAACAGGAGTTAGCTATGCACTGCCCATATTGTGACATGGAGGGTTCTCGCCAGGTGCTTCACTTGCACCTGGTCGATCACCATGGAGACAAAGTGGTAGGGCGTATGGACGCGCAGACGGGCAAGCTCTTTTACCGGCTCGAATGCCCACAGTGCGATGAATACAGCGAACGGGAAGTAAATCCGCGTGGACGCGATCCAACCTTTCTGCAAGCGTTCGAACGCGAGATACGATTAGTTGCTTTTGATCTCTTGTTATACCATATTGAAGCAGCACATGAGGAAGGGCCCAATTCATTGCGCCCAATGGAGACTCAGTAGGAGGAGGATATTGTGGCAATTGCGAACGGCTGTAACATTCCGGAAGATCTCTATTACTTAGTAGATAAACACGTCTGGTTACGCTACGAGTCTGACTCGCTGGTGATTGTCGGCATAACTGATGTAGCGCAGCACATGGCTGGTAAAGTGATAGCGGTCAGTCCAAAAAAGGTTGGCAAGGCGCTTACCAAGGGACAGAGTGCGGGCACCGTTGAGAGTGGTAAATGGGTAGGTCCGGTTCAGGTCCCAGTGAGCGGTGAGTTGGTAGCTATTAATGATGTGCTCAAGACCAATCCGGGTTTGATCAATCAGGACCCCTATGGCGCGGGCTGGATCATCAAGCTAAAACCGCTGAATTGGGCTGAAGATTCTAAAGAACTGGCCACTGGAGATCAAGGTGTGGCCGTGTATCAACAATCGCTCGATGAAAAGGGCATTACTTGTGCATAGATAGAGGTAAACACGTTATTTGCCTGGAAGGGAAAGCGCAAGGTGACTTCGCACATATATCGTGGCTGTGAATTTCCGGTGGACCTTTTCTACGATGTCGATCGAGATGTCTGGGTACACCGCGATGAAGATGGCTGCGTCACGATGGGCATGACCGATCCGGCGCAGGCGCAGTGCGGAAAATTTGTGCATATACGCTTTAAGGCAGCAGGTCGGCAGTTGCAGCGTGGTCAGAGCGCGGCGACTATAGAAAGCGCCAAGTGGGTGGGACCCTTCCCGACTCCACTCAGTGGCGAGATTGTTGCCACGAACGAAGCAGGATTTAAGCAGGATATGCTTTTGGCAAACAAAGATCCTTACGGAGCTGGCTGGCTAATCCGCCTGAGACCTGTGCGTATTGAAGAAGAATGGCAGTATTTGCTGTCTCACGACCAGGCATATGCACGCTACCAGGAGAAAATCGACGAACGAGATTTGCAGTGTTACCGCTGCGTGGATTGATGTGTGACAACAGTGAATAGAGATATGGGTACTCTGTTTTTGTCATGTATCAATAGAGGAAAGATGAGTTATGAGTATTCGAGTGATTGATGCAGGAACGGTTTCCTGGCTTGACAGCCAGGTTATTTATCACGCGGTAGCCTCGGCTTTGACTGAAAAAAGCGGACCCGCCTTGACCATGATGAATCCGGCTACGCCCTATATCTGTATCGGGTTTCACCAGGAGTTGGAGAAAGAGGTAGATGTCGAATATTGCAAGGAACATTCGCTCCCCATCACACGACGCCAGGTCGGTGGCGGTGCGGTCTACCTGGACGAGAATCAACTCTTCTGGCATATCATCGTGCCCAGGTCAGAGGCACCCTATCGAATCGAAGATGTTTACTCGCGCTACCTTGCAGGGCCTGTCAACGCGCTGCGAGCGATGGGCATTCCGGCAGTGCACAGGCCGGTAAACGATATCCAGGTTGAAGGCCGAAAGATCGGGGGCACTGGAGCAGCCACCATTGGTGACTCGATGGTGATCGTTGGAAGCCTCATTTTTGACTTCAATTACGAACTAATGGCGCGGGTGCTGAAGGTGCCATCGGAAAAGTTCCGCGATAAAGTCTATCAAAGCCTGCGCGAATACTTGACGACCATCCGGCACGAACTGGGAACGAGGGCACCAACGTGGGAGGAGGGGAAGCAAATATTGATTGACGAGATTGCGAAGTCACTCGGACAAGAGATGTATTTTGGAAAGCTGGTTGAGCAAGAACAAGCTGAAATTGTAAAGTGGCGTGAGACGTTAACGAGTGATGAATGGCTCAATCAATCTGGCGGCTTGCGACGGCGTGGAGTGAAAATCGCCGAGGGGCTGCATATACGCGAGGCTGCGCA
>JBGQJX010000520.1:0-2733 GCA_041499255.1 Ktedonobacteraceae bacterium
CTATTGGATGACCCTTGCGGTCATCCTGGTGGGGCTGGCTCCGACGGCGGTTCATCCCACCAGCGCAACACACCCAACACTAATTCTTGTATAATAAAGCTAACTTTTTGCTTGCCAATCACCTAAGGAGCTTTGCATGCCTTCGCCGTCCGGCGCCCGCCTGTCTTCTTCGCGCAATACCTTTTCCTGGGTTTTACTCATTGTGGCAAATACGCTCTGGGCCGCCAGCTATGTTGCCGCTAAATATGCCCTGGCCGATACATCTTTGATCATCATGCTTGCCTTGAGGATAGGTATATCCGCGCTGGTACTGCTTCCATTCGTGATTGCCTGGCGCAAGGACCTGGATCTGACGCGTCAAATGATCCCACAACTGCTATTATTGGCCTTCATCGGCTTTGTCATCAACAAACTACTTGAGTACGGCGGCCTGGCCCTGACCACCGCTTCCGATGTAGCCCTGCTCATAACCAGTGAGTCCATTTTCACCGCGGCTCTTTCATGGCTGCTGTTGCGCGAACGTTTTAAGCCTCTCACCGGTTTCGCTCTTCTAGCTGGCTTCGCAGGCGTCTATCTCATCGTCGAGCGCAGTCTCATCCCCAATATTCCCGCTGGCGGCGGCCTTATGCGCATACTTGGCGATCTCCTGGTGATCATGGCCCTCCTTTTCGAGTCATTTTATACCGTTCGCGCGAAATCCATGCTGGTCAAGCATTCGCCTTTTCTGATTACGTCTGCCTCGATTGTTATCAGTATGCTTTTCTGGACTCCCGTTGCCGCCTGGCAAATTCTCTCCACTGGCTGGCACCCAATTGGTCTCGTAGCCTGGCTCAGTATTGGCTGGTTAGCGATCATGTCTACCGTTGTTGCCTATCTCGCCTGGTTCAAGGGACTTACTAAGGTTGATGGTTCCGCGGCCGCCTCTACCCTTTTCATCCAGCCACTGCTGGGCACATTTCTAGCCATTGTCCTTTTGCATGATCAACTCACACCCATGACCATTGTAGGCGGTATACTTATCATCGTCAGTGTCTATGTAATTTCCAGAAACTAATCTTATCCAATGAGGGCATAGAAACAAAACATGTAGAGTGCGGATTATGAGTTTTAACAAATTATTCGGGACACCTGTAGGGGCCGATTTATCGCGCCCACCGCCGATTTATCGGCCATCCGTGTATGTATCGCTATCCGGATGATTTTGTGAAACCTCATTATCCAGCACGTCAACAGAAAGGAACGCTCATGGTCGAGCCACTTATCGGCAATCAAGTTGAACTCAAAGAACAGTATGTCGATGCCGACGGATTAATGCTGCACTGTCTTGAATGGGACCCCGACCAGTTAGAAGACCCGACACCCTTCCATCAAGGGCACAATCATAACGCGGAACATGGCGATGAGATTCCCCTGGTGATGTTACATGGTTTAGGAGCGACCGCTGATACCTGGCGCCTGGTAGCTCCGTATTTCTGTCATATCCACCGCGTTGTGGCCTTTGATCAACGTGGACACGGACTGAGCGATCAACCCGACGATGGTTACGACCTCGTCACAATTGCGGAAGATGTGGTGCATGGCATGGCGTCCCTGGGTTTAGGCAAAGTTGCCCTGGTTGGACACGGTTGGGGAGCAAAGGTTGCCCTGGTGCTGGCTGTCCGCCATCCGGCCCTTGTCAGCCACCTCGTGCTGGTCGATTGTCCTCTTATCGAACCAAGACATTGGCCCGGTATGACCCGCGAAAGGTTCTTGCGCCAAACAGCGCCAGCAGCAATATTTGCCTCACGTTCCGCCTTTCTGAATGCGATGCGCCTGGAAATGGCCGATTTCTGGTCGCCCGAGGTAGAGGCCATCCTGCTAACTAGCGTGCGAGAGCTGCCCGGTGGCAGGATGGAAGAGCTGTTGAAACCCGCACATCAACGCTTGATCCGGCTATCCTTGTGGGAGGATCGCGCCCTTTCTTTTTATGGCAAAGTAGCCTGCCCTGTGCTGCTTGTGCCTGCCGCCGCTCCACCAGAACCAGGAGGACACCTGCCCGAGAAATTGGAGAATGCCGACGAGTTTGCCGCCGCGAAGGGCTACATGGCCGCGCAGGTTGCTCGCACTATACACAGTTGTACCGTGCTCTGGATGCCCGATGCTGCTCACGATATCCAACTTCACCGCCCACACCGCCTCGCCGCGGCTATCGCCAGCTTTATCAGGGATTGACATATGAGTACGATGCTTTTCTTAAATGGCACGATCTATACCATGGACGCGACACAGCCGCTGGCACAGGCCATGGCTGTCGATAACGCTACTGGCATTATCCTGGCAGTAGGCAGCAATGACGAGGTGCGTCGCTACGCCGGCCTCCATAGCGAACTGGTAGACCTGCGCGGCAGGACAGTCCTACCCGGTTTTATCGACGCGCATATACACCTGCTCAGCACAGCCTATCGCTCACACTACATCGACGCCATAGCCTGCGCCAACGAAGATGAGGTAGCCACACTGGTACGAGAACGCGCCTCGCAAACGCCGCCAGGTCACTGGATACTTGGCGGACAGTGGGATAAGAACCTCTGGCCCGGTGAGAACTTTCCGGGCAAGGCATCGCTAGATGCAGCAGCGCCCCATCATCCTGTTGCCCTCTGGAGCAAAGACGGCCACCTGCTCTGGGTCAACTCACTTGCACTCAAGCGCGCAAATATCACCGCGGAGACGCCTGAGCCGGGCAACGGAGCTATA
>JBGQJX010000521.1:0-2719 GCA_041499255.1 Ktedonobacteraceae bacterium
GGACACGGTCAGCGTTAGCCGCAGTGATTACCCCTTCAGTCGCCGCAGGGATAAGTATGTCGCAAGGAACTTCTAACACTTCGTGCACGCCTATCGTCTGGGCGCGAGGGAAACCTACAACACTACCCCGTTCCTGCTTGTGGCGCAGGACAGAAGATGGATCAAGGCCAGACTCGTTATAGATACCACCACGAGTATCGCTCACGGCTACAATTTTGCATCCCTCGTTATGGAAGAGCCGAGCGGCGATGGAGCCAGCATTACCGAAGCCCTGGATACTGACATGTGCTCCCTGCAAGGGCATTCCGATGCGCTTGGCGGCCTGGCGGGTAACGAATAATACACCTGTAGCGGTAGCATCATTGCGTCCTTCACTCCCACCAATGGAAAGCGGCTTGCCAGTCACCACAGCGGGACTGGAGAAACCCTCATGCATGGAGTAGGTATCCATGATCCAGGCCATAATTTGAGAGTTTGTATTGACGTCAGGCGCAGGGATATCGCTACGGGGCCCAATAATGATAGATATCTCAGTTGCATAGCGGCGAGTCAGGCGCTCCAACTCCGCCGGGCTCATTGTTTTGGGGTTGCAGATGACGCCACCTTTAGCGCCGCCAAAGGGGATACCAACGACGGCAGTTTTCCAGGCCATCCACATTGCCAGTGCCTTGATTTCATCAAGTGTCACATCTGGACTGTACCGGATGCCACCTTTTGCTGGACCACGATTCACGTTATGCTGAACACGATAGCCGGTAAATGTTTTGATACGGCCGCTGTCTAAACGAACTGGAAAATTGACAGTAAGTTCCCGTTTGGGCTGTCGCAGTATTTCCCGCATATCCTCTGAGAGGTTAAGCTTGTCAGCGGCTAACTCAAACTGCTGAACTGCCATTTGGAAGGGATTTATTGCGGCAGACTTCACCTCGTCGTGCATTTGTCTGCTTCTCCTTGTCTATAGGTACGAGACGCCCACTTACGCTGTAGGAGCCTCGTCCAATTGTACTTTCAAGAGTTTTTGTACGATTTCGGCCTTTGCCTGGCCGCGAGTTTGTTTCATGACCTGGCCTACCAGATATTGCAAGGCGTTGGTCTTGCCTGCACGGTAGTCATTGGCTGACTTGGGGTTATTGGTTATCACCTCCTCTATGATTCGATTAAGCTCACCTTGATCGCTGATTGGCGGTTTCAGGCCTCTCTTTTCAACAATTACCTCCGGCATTTCGCCAAAAGCAAAGGCTTCGTCCAACACCTCCTTGGCTTGAGTGCCATTGATGCGCTCTTTGTCGAGCAGATCAAGCAAGTTTACCAGGGCAGCGGGTCTAAGAGGACAGGATTGTATTGAAATGGCGTTTGCTTTAAGCAAGCGCACAACTTCACTCAGCAGCCAGTTGCTGGCAACTTTGGCGCGTGTCTTTCTGTCGTTTACGCGCGAAGCGGCCATAACTTGCTCAAAGTAATCACCGAGAGCTTTTTCTTCTGTCAATACATTAGCATCAAGCGCCGAAAGGCCAAATTCAGCCTGGTAACGAGCCCGGCGGACGTCTGGTAATTCCGGCAGTTTTGCCCGCAACTCTTCAACCCAGGTCCTACTGATCACGAGCGGGGGCAGATCAGGCTCGGGAAAGTAGCGATAGTCATGTGCCTGCTCTTTGCTACGCTGTCCTACGGTGATACCCTTTGTTTCTACCCAACCACGCGTCTCTTGATGAATAGTTTCGCCAGCACGCGCCATGGCTATTTGCCGCTGCGCCTCGTATTCCAGAGCACGCTCGACAGAACGGAAACTATTCATGTTTTTGATCTCGGTCTTTACGCCAAGCTTTTGCTCTCCCCACGGACGAATAGAGATGTTGGCATCACAACGAAGGCTTCCCTCTTCCATACGCCCTGAAGATACACCGAGGTAGACCAATATCTCGCGTAATCTCTGCATATAGAGCCGAGCCTCTTCAGGGGAACGCATGTCTGGCTCGCTGACAATCTCCATAAGCGGGGTACCGGAGCGATTGATGTCGATGAGGCTATAGCCATCGTGGTGGAGGAGACGAGCGGTATCTTCTTCCAGGTGAACACGAGTGATACCAATCTTGCGTGCCTGGCCATTGTGCTCAATGGTCAGATAGCCATTTTTACTGAGCGGTATGTCGTATTGTGAGATTTGATAGCCCTTCATCAAATCAGGATAGGGATAATTCTTGCGGTCGAACTTTGAGTACTCTGGAATTGTACAGTTAAGGGCAAGGGCTGTCATAATGGTATAATCTATAGCTTGCCGGTTAATGATGGGCAGTACGCCAGGCATACCCATACAAACGGGGCAGACGTGAGTATTCGGCGCGTCGTTCGCGTAGTCTGTGCTGCACGAACAGAACATTTTACTTTTTGTCAGAAGTTGTGAATGCACTTCCAGGCCAATAACTATTTCGTAATCCGTTTCAATGGAGTTTTTTTGAGTTCCTACCGTCATTCTGCTTTCCTCGCCTTAATTTTTCTCTCTTTGACATAGGTACCTCTATGCTGTTTTCACCTAAGTCTAGACCTTTCTGTCTTTTTCGTCAATGGGTAGTTGACCACGCGCTTCACAACAAATTGACAATTCGACAAAATGCGGTATACTGTTCCGTAGCAAGGAGCGGCTACTCGTTTCCGAAGCATCGATGGACTCACAAACCTATTGGAAGTGGCGCGTACGAGCGGGCAGGAGAGCAACTACATA
>JBGQJX010000522.1:0-2718 GCA_041499255.1 Ktedonobacteraceae bacterium
ACCTTTAGGTGATTTCTTTGACCCTCTGTGTACCTCTGTGTATGATGCTCGTTAATATTGATGGATGTCGGCGAGGTGTAGCGTATAGCAGAAGAGAAGAGAGCAAAGGATGAGCGAGCAGCAGATACAGAAGGTCAAAGTAAAGCGATTGGCACACGTAGGTTTGTGGTCAGGTGACGTAGCCGCCCAGGCGCGTTTCTATCGCCAGGTATTGGGTTTCGACCTGCGCAATTCGATTGATAATCCGACTGACCAAGACGTCGACCTGGAGAACGCGAACGTGTTTCTCTCGCTTGGCGAGGAACACCATTGCCTGGGACTATTTAGCGATACGCGGTCCAGCGCAGGCAATGGTCGAAGCCCCTTCCAGCGCACCCGGCTGCACCACCTGGCCTTCGAGCTTGACAATGACGCCGAACTCGCGGCATTGGCGGCTCGCCTCAACCAGTCAGGCATTGAACTGACGCTGGCGGAACGAGATGGCGATCCTGAGATGGGCGATACTCTCTGGTTCAGTGATCCCGATGGGAATCGCATTGAAATCTCCGTGACGCCTGATGACTCTCTGGCAAACGCGTCTACGTCAGTTGGCGGACGGCGGACGCGGCTCCGCCCTCAGGGTCTGCAACATATCGCGCTACAGACTCCGCACCTGGAGCAAATGGTGGACTTTTACACCGAGGCGCTGGGCTTCGATATCTCGGACTGGTTGTTGCGCGAAAGCGCCTGGCTGCGCTGCAACAATGACCACCACACGGTCACCCTGACCCAGGGCAAGATGGATGTTGATCACGTAGGTTACAGTATCTTCAATGGTCCTGAGTTGTTGACGTGGGCTGATCACTTGAGCCGTTATCAGGCCCCTGTGCTATGGGGACCCGGTCGACATGGCGCCGGCCACGATCTTTTCTTGCGTATAGCAGATAGCGAGGGCGTTCATATCGAGCTTTCAGCCGAACTCCAACAATACTACGACCGCGACGTGACAACTCCGCCGCGTCTCTGGCATACTCGCCCAATGGCACTTAACCTTTGGGGCAGCTTGCCCTCGTGGATACACGAAGAAGTAAGAGTATAGGCCTCAGGGCGAGCGGGTGTATGAAATAGTTGTGGGCTGCAAGGAAAAGCCACCGGGGGCCGATAAATCGGCCCCTACATTATATGTGTACGACTTTGTTTCTCATCGTGCCTATGCCTTCGATTTCTGTTTCCATGATGTCTCCCGCTTTGAGAAATTCGGGTGGCTTGCGCGCAAAACCAACGCCACTTGGCGTACCGGTGGCGATTATATCACCCGGTTCGAGCGTCATGCCCCTGGAAAGTATAGAAATGATCTGGGGGATGGTGAAAATCATCATGCTGGTATTGGCCTCTTGTTTGACCACGCCATTGACGCGCAGGCGAAGCGGTAGATGTTGTGGGTCCGCCACCTCATCAGCAGTAACAATCCACGGCCCCATTGGACAGTAGCCGTCAATGCTTTTGCCCTTAAAATACTGTTTATGCTGGCGTTGCAGGTCGCGGGCCGTGACATCATTCAGCACAGTATAGCCGAAGACGTAATGCATGGCATCTTCTTCGCGGATATTCTTGCCCGTCTTGCCAATAATGACCGCCAGCTCGGCCTCCCAGTCAACCTCTTCAGAAACAGTTGGATCAAGCACAATTTCCCCAAAGGGGCCATTTGCTGTAGTGGGAGCTTTGGTGAAAATAACGGCATGGCCTGGCAATTCTGCTATCCGTCCACTCGCCTCCGCCGACTCTCTGGCGTGCTCGGCGTAATTCAGTCCCAGGCACATAATGTTCCTGTGCGGACGAGGAATGGGCGCAGCCAGTTCTACCTGGTCGATTGCATGCACAGCACCGATAGAGGCGAACGTCTTGACCTCGCTGAACCGGCGCCCAGCCACTTTGTTCATAATGGACTGGAGCAGGGGCTGCCAGGCTTCGTACTTCTCGATCAAGTCTTGCATCTGATCAGGCCCAATGATTGTCAGTGCATGCGCGGCAAGGTCGATGTCGAGCACTTCGTTGTCCTGGACAAGACCCAGGTGTGGCCTGGGAATGGCAGCAGTAGAAAAGCTGACAAATTTCACGAAGAGACTCCTTTACAATGAGAACAAAAAGATTAGAGCAGTGTTGACCGCATCACCTCAAACGGCGCTGGCTGGCCTGTCCACAGCGTAAAGGCCAGCGCTCCCTGGTGCAAAAGCATCGCCAGTCCATTAACTGAGCGCAGGCCAAGCGTGCGAGCCTGGCAGAGTAGTTGCGTCTGTGTAGGATTATAAACCATATCGAAGACAAGGGTATCAGGAGCAAAACGCGCCAATATCTCCGCCGGCAGGGGGCTGGCATTTTCAGTTTCACTATTCCCTTGCTTACCGGCGACGTGCATCCCAACCGAAGTCGCATTGATAATGATGGACCGCTGGTGGGGAATCAGATATGCCGGGTCGTTCAGGCAGAACACCTGGCAGTTGCTCTCCTGCTGCGCCTCCGCCGCCAACCGCTGCGCGCGTTCCAGGTTACGATTGACAATGACCAGACGTTCAACCGAGGCATTTACCAGCGCGAATGCTGCCCCGCGCGCCGCGCCACCCGCTCCCAATAAAACAACCGTGTATCCCTCAAAAGAAAAAGTATCTTTCAAGGATGTGAGTTGGTGCGGATCAAGCAGTTTCCCAACGCCCAGCTCTACCAATGCATAAAGCAGGCCAG
>JBGQJX010000523.1:0-2712 GCA_041499255.1 Ktedonobacteraceae bacterium
ACTTCATCTCTTTGAAAGTGCCGCGCCGCGAAGTAACCAGGTCCATAATCGTTCCGATGTAGCGCGTGGGTGTGAAAATGGATATATCCATCCAGGGCTCTTCGATTTTCTCGATATCTCCAGAGGCCGGAAAATCTGACGGATTATCCACTTTGACCAACGGCCCGTTCGCAGGTGTGACATAGTACTCTACACTTGGAGCGGTGGCCAGTATGTCCATGTCGTACTCCCGCTCCAGCCGTTCCTGGATAATTTCCATGTGTAGCAGGCCCAAAAAGCCGCAGCGAAAGCCAAAACCTAAGGCGTTTGATGTTTCGGGTTCGTAAAAAAGTGAGGCATCATTTAACTTCAGGCGATCGAGCGCATCACGTAATAGAGGATAATCACTGCCTTCAACTGGATAGATGCCCGCGAAAACCATCGGTTTGGCCGGTTTGTAGCCGGGTAGAGCCTCTATGTGACCCAGTGCGTTGGGAGTGGTCACTGTGTCACCCACACGGCAATCCTTCACGTTTTTGAACCCTGTCGCGATATATCCAACCTCTCCTGCAGTCAATATGCCCGCGGAGATCAGGCGCGGCTGGAAGTAGCCTGCTTCTAATATATCGGTTGTACTGCCAGCCGCCATCATCGACAGCCGTTCCCCTTCGCGTAACTGTCCATCAACGACGCGCACATAGGCGATGACTCCTTTGTACGCATCGTAGTGAGAGTCGAAGACCAGGGCGCGTAGTGGCGCATCAGAAATGCCCCTGGGAGGTGGAACTTGCTTGATAATGGCTTCTAAAATCTCTCGTGTGCCGATTCCTTCTTTGGCCGAGGCAAGAATACACTCGTCTTTGGGTATTCCAATAACTTCCTCGACCTCTTGCATGACGCGTTCAGGGTCGGCGCTGGGCAAATCGATCTTATTGATAACAGGAATAATGATGAGATCGGCTTCAACTGCAAGGTACAGGTTAGCCAGCGTCTGTGCCTCAATACCTTGCGCAGCGTCAATGACCAGTAATGCCCCTTCACAGGCGGCGAGGCTGCGCGATACTTCATACGTGAAATCAACATGTCCTGGAGTATCGATCAGGTTCAATTCGTATTCTTCGCCATTGAGCGCCGTGTAGCGCATGCGCACCGCCTGAGCTTTAATGGTGATACCTTTCTCACGCTCTAAATCCATCTGGTCAAGCGTCTGTTCCATCAACTCCCGCTTGGAGACAGTGCCTGTAAATTCTAACAGACGATCCGCTAATGTTGATTTACCGTGATCAATGTGGGCAATAATACAGAAATTCCTAATATGTGCTTGATTGGTCATGCTTCGATAATTCCTCCGCACAACACCTCATCACCCTCCTCACCGCCATAGAAGACGGCTGCTTGTCCAGGTGTAATCGAACGCTGTGGGCGTGAAAGTGTCACGTTCACACGATGCCCCTCCAGGGGAGTCACCAGCGCATGTTCTTCTTGGGCCTTATAGCGTATACGCGCGTTTGCCTCGAATGGCCTGGTTGGTATATCTTCGCTCACGTAGTGCATCTTCCCGACAGTAAAGCTCGATCTCTCTAACGCCGTTGCAGGCCCAACGATGAGCGCGTTTTGCGCGGCATCGATCTTGAGCACATGTAGGGGTTCTCGAGAAGTAAGGCCGAGACCTTTACGCTGTCCGATGGTGTAAAAGGCGAGGCCGCGGTGGCGCCCCAAAGGTGTTCCATGTTGATCATAGATTGGGCCTGGCTTTGGTAGCGCAATCAGTGGCTTTGCATCATTGCCCATGGCAGTTACGCCCACGCTCACAGGTTCTCGTTCCGCTAGAGCGCTGGCAGCATAGCGATCAATAAAACCACGATAATCGTTCTGAGCGACAAAGCATATTTCCTGGCTCTCTGCCTTCGTCGCCACCGTCATGCCGCGTTCTGCGGCCATTGCTCGAACCTCTGATTTTGTGAACGAGCCGAGTGGAAAGCAAGCATGGGCAAGTTGGAACTGGTTAAGCACATGCAGTACATATGACTGGTCCTTTTCTGCATCAATCCCGCGTCGCAGCCTCCGCCTGCCTGTAATAGGATGGTTATCCACGCGCACGTAATGGCCTGTTGCGAGGTAGTCCGCGTCAAGCGCGAGCGCCCGGTTGAGCATCACTGTGAAGCGAATATGGCGGTTGCATGTCAAGCAGGGGTTGGGTGTGCGGCCAGCCACGTACTCTTCGTAGAACATATCCACGACTGTATCCTTAAACTCCTGCTCTACGTTCACTAAGTAAAGCGGTATGTCGAGCATACGTGCGACACGTCTTGCGTCATCAACTGATTCCAGGGAGCAGCATTTATTCTGGACGACTCGCTCAACGCCATCGTCTTCAATAACACCCGGTTCTGACCAGAGGCGCAACATGATGCCAATTACCTCGTGGCCTTGTTCTTTCAATAGTGCGGCGGCGACCGAACTATCTACGCCGCCGCTCATTGCGACGACTATTCTTGACATAATGCTCTGCTCCTGTATCTATCTGGCCAGGTAGAAAAAAGGACTAGCCTATAGTGTGGGCTAGTCTCTTGCTGTTCCACGCGCTGCAAACAAGCTTATTATAGCATACATGGTGATAGAATGAATAGTGGCAGGTTGACCGCAAGTTCCGGTGCGACGGCGAGGGAGGTTGGGCGAAAGGACTGGTGCGGCGGCGAGGGAGGTTGACCGCAAGGGTCAACCAATAGGCAT
>JBGQJX010000524.1:0-2711 GCA_041499255.1 Ktedonobacteraceae bacterium
AGAGCGGAAAATCCACGGAGGGCCGATACATTGGCGCTGGGCGCGGTACATTGGCCTCTACGGCTGAAGCCCAATATTACGAGGAGCAACGTCAATGGAGCCGTCCACTGTGTCCCATAACACAAGCGCAGCACATTCATCAAAAAAACCTACTATAGGTGTCCTGCTGGTGCATGGCCTGAATGGCAGTCGCAGTGATTTGGAAGAACTGGAGCAATTGCTTCAGAACCGTGGTATGCTCACCTATAATATGTTGTTACCGGGACATGGCGTACACATACGCGAGATGTTGTCAACGGGCTGGCATGATTGGGCGGATGCGGTACAGAACGAATTGCTTGCCCTGAAACAACGCTGTGATGTTATATTTCTCGTGGGGCATTCACTTGGTGGGGCACTTGTGCTGCATGTTGCTGCTCATGAAGAAGTAGCAGGTATTGTCACAATGTGCGCTCCTATTCATATGCACCCACTGACTCACTACGCGGTGCGTATAGGGAAATTCCTGACGCCCCTTGTGCCGACGATGCGTGAAGATGTGCGCGACCCGGAGGCGCGCCGTCGCTATACACGCGATGTATATCGTTGGACGCCGATGCGGCCAGTCGAGAGTATGTTACAATTTTTGCCAACATTGCGGGCAGAACTTCCCAATATAACCGTACCGGCGCTAATCATGACATCCATTCACGATCATGTTGTCCCTGCTCGCGATGGTCGAGAGATTTATCGGCACATAGGTTCCAAAGAGAAACACCTCGTCACCTTTCATCGTTCGTTTCATGTGATCATGAAAGATTTTGACCGCGAGGAAGTATTCGCGAAAACCATTGCCTTTATCCTGCGTCATGCAGACAACGCAAAACCTCATGAAAAACTAGCCCATCAATCGGCATAAATAAATGACATTGAAAGAACAGAAAAGCTTTGACAAAGCTAGTCACGAATACACCAGAGCGCAATGATGAAGCGAAACCACCTATTTCGCAACCGTTATCGCTTCAACATACACCTTTTTCCTTCACGGGTATTATCATCTTGCTCGTGTTAATTAGCATCTTACTTCTCTCTTCTGCCAGCCTGTTAATACCAAATTTAGTCCAGGTCATTACTCACCCAGGCCAGAAGATAGCGAAAAGCACTCAGACAGCACAGTTTACCCATGCTCCACTTACATCCCTTTCGCCTACAAATCAAGACCTAACACCCACAGCTATTCCTCCGCTATTTTCACCAAATAATACCGCTAGTCCTCCTTTACAACTCCCCGCTGGGCACGCAATAATTTACGAACAAAAGAACAATATTTACCTGGTTTCGGACACAGGTGGGGGATCACCACAAGTAATAACGACGCCTGGCTATATCTACAATCAAGCTGTACGTCCTGTGCTGACGCCAACTGGTCAACTACTCTACAGTGGCGACGGTATCTATTTGACTGACATTTATGGAAATACGCCAGAAAAGATTGCCTCACTTGCTTCTAATCTTGTGATTACTTCGATGACTCTGAGTACCGATGGATCGATGATTGCCTGGAGCACTGAGCCTGCCAATGGTGACGGCATTATTGATATATACGCAGGTCCCTTGACCGCTCCTGCTAAAGTCTTTGAACAATCGTCGACAACCTGCCCGTGCTTTCGGGTCTTTGCCTTTATGAATGAGCCTGTAAAGCAAAGCAGCTCGACGCTGCTTCTAACCGATGGTCAGCAAAGCCATGAGGCCATACAGTTTGGCCTATGGACCCTTGATCTGACCAATCCGCTCGCTGCGACACCACAACCTTTGCTGGATGGGCATTCACCTCAAGGTCCGCTGGCACTTTCTCCTTACGGTAATGTGTTACTCTATTCTTCTTATGAAGGCCAGGTGCCTCCGCCAACCGACAACAGTGTGCCCAATGACCTGGCGGTACTCAAATATGCGAATAGCCTGAAAGTGACTACACTTAATGGGCATCCCCTTGCTATGGATATTTCGCAGACACTACTGCCAGAACAACATGAACTCAATAATAGCGCGGCCTACAACTGGGTCACGACCCCTGTCTTTACCGTGGATGGTCGCACTATCATCTACGTCGAATTTTCAACGCAATCGCAACCCCCTTACGACCGTACCAGCGCTCTGTTCATGGCTAAAATTACCGGCTCGGGCAAACAGTTACGCATCAGCAATGCGCAGTTATTAGCGACCTCGAATGCCAAATTGCTTGAACTGGGGACATGGTTCAATAATCATATCTTGACAATCTTTGCAGATGGATCGCTTTATGCCATGGATATACAGAGCGGCTCGGTGGCGACCATCGTTCAAACAGGGGCCTATGCTCGCCTCATCGCAGTGGTAGGTGTTGGGAGAATTTAGATGAAAACTCGCCTGAGTCGCCTGGTTTTTCTGCTGGCAATCGCTCCAAATACACAAGAAATGGGCGCAACCTCGCGCCCATTTCTAATGTCTGCTTAGATTTGCCGGCGTCTAGACCTTGGAATAAGCAGCAGCGCGATAAGCATACCGGCAACGAGACCGGCGATGTGATCCCAGATGCCAATATTCGCAACGGAGAAGCCGAAGAAGAGGTTGAGTCCCAACCAGAAGAGCCAGTTCGTGATAGCTCCTCGTCCAAACGCGCCCATGTTGCGGCGGTTCACGAAGTAAAACACGCCCAGCGCGCCGAAAACCCCGAAGATGGCTCCCGAAGCGCC
>JBGQJX010000525.1:0-2695 GCA_041499255.1 Ktedonobacteraceae bacterium
CGACCACTCCACCCGCTCGATGAGGCAGTAGAGCGAAAGTTTGCCCATTCGCTGAGATTTGTTTTGCCCAGGATGACTGCTCCTGCTTTGCGCAGTCTATCCACAACAAAGGCATCGCGAGGTGGGCGTGAGCCTAACAGGGCGAGCGATCCCGCGGTTGTTTGCATCGCGTCTGTCGTGGAGATATTGTCTTTAAGGAGAATAGGAATGCCGTGAAGGGGACCACGAGGCCCCGAGAGTTTGCGTTCCCTATCTAGCTCTTCGGCTATGTGAAGCGCCGCGTGATTGATTTCCAGAATAGATTTCAAGGTAGGGCCATGCTGGTCGAGTGCTTCTATACGTTGAATGTACATTTCAACGAGTTGACGGGCGGTAAACTGATTTGTGGCCATTGCATTTTGCAATTGAACAATCGTTGCCTCTTCCAGATGTTTGAAGGGATCTCTCTGTTCCAGGTTCGTCACAATTCATTCCTTTTCATCGTCGCGGTAAAAAATGCTAGCAAGGTGAAACTCAGCCTTGCTAACATTCTTATCATACACTATTCACGAGATATTGTCTAAGGCCATACTAGATGTCAGATACCAGCCCCAATTATGTTGTAGAATTATGGCAAGTTAAGGCATTTAATGTGCATAAAAGAGGGAGTTGCAGAGATGAAGGTAAAGAAGCTGGCCACATGGGGTGGCGTAACGCTTGGGGCAATGGGAATGGGGCTGGCTATCAAGAGCTTGCTGCCCCAGCGTTTTTTGATAGACGAGTGGGTTGAGCGAAAGCCGGGTCAGCCATTAGATACGGTGAATTTCCCTGAAATCCAGGTAACATTTTTGCGTTGTGGCAGTATTACCATTCCAGAGCCGATAGCCGTGCGCGGCGCATTCTCGCTAGCTCCGCGTGTTATCGCCCATAGCGCTGTTTTAATACACCATCCGCGGGCGCTATTTTTATATGATACGGGTCTGAGTAGCGATATCAATACATACCTGGTTGATCAGTCACTGTTCTTTCGTAAGACCCTGGGGAACTTCCGGTTAGAACAATCGCTGGGCAGTCATCTCAAAGAACTGGAGATTGGGCGCGGCGATCTCGATTTTGTTATGCTGTCACACCTGCACTGGGACCATGTCAGTGGTATACCTGATATTCCAGGCGTTCCGCTGCGTATCAATCGCGTTGAATACGAGGCGGCGAAGCTGGGTTTGTTTGACGCGCGCAATGGACTTGTGCGGCGTTTAATGGGTGATAATCCAATAGAGTTGTTTGACTGTGCCGGGCCAACGTATGAGGGTTTTCGCTCCAGCTTTGATGTCTTTGGAGATGGCTCTGTAGTGCTGGTTCCTTTGCCGGGACATACCGCGGGAAACACGGGGATGTTCATCAATCGTTCCAATGGGCCACGTTTGTTTCTATTGGGGGACGCAGCCTGGGTTTCGCAGAACTATCTGCGTCCAACAACCATGCATCCCTTCATCTGGTCTCGTGTTACCAGTGACGATGCTACAGCTCGTCAGACGCTGATCGACCTGCACTACTTTGCGCTGCAATCTCCTGAGATTCCCTTGGTCGCAATGCACGATGCTGAATTACAGGAGATGTTCATGTGGTCAGAACGGCAGATCCAGGCGGTGGGTAGGTATATATGAGAGCAGCGAGTATTGAGTGTAAAGAGAAGGTAATCAAGTATACCTCGGGTTAGAAGCCCTGTTCAGGCTGCTGTCGGGCTGAGCAGCCAACGAACCATGTCTTCGTCAGGGGCAGTCGCGATTTTCTGGACTAACAAATCGAGCGTATCAGGGCTATTAATTTGTACTGCTTGCTCCTGGGCGAGTTGAGTGAGTGCAGGGAAACGCGCTTTGACAACGCTGACTAACATGCGCTGCATGGCCTGTACTTCGCTTTCAGCGCGTATCTTTTGAACTTTTGGGCTTTCTTCCCATAATCGATCGTACATATCCAGTCGCTCCTGTATTATTTGTTTCTCTTGCGCAGAGACAGTGTCTGTGCGTTCTAACAAAAGCTCCATCCAAACGAACTGCTGTGCCAGAGTTACTTCGTCGTCTTGGTAGAGTTCCGCCAACTCGTCCATAGCTTGCCCGATCAACGCACCCGTGGCTCCCTGCATTGTCGGTAATAAAGGATACATACATAATACATGTTCACGCACATAACGTTCGGCATCCAGTGTAAACAATGGCAAAGTCAGAAAGTGAAAGGTGAGCAGAGTCTCTTCCCTACTCATTTCCCGCCAGGGCGACACTGCCATCCTGGTGCGGAACGGGTAAACGATCATCGAAATCACTGGAAGATGATGTTCCTGATAAAGCACAGCATGGTAAGTGAGTAGCCGTGATGGCATGTCATTGTCAGATCCAGACTCGAACTCGAGGTGCAGAATGTGGTCCAGTTCCCTGTACATGACCTTAAAGACCTTATCCACGCGCATAGCCGGTCTGATTATCTCAACATTGAGCGTTTCCTCGTACATAGCCCCTGGTAAAAACACGGGTAAGATATCGCGTGCTTGCTCTTGAACCCATGTTTTTAGAGTCGTATCATATGCTTGTGCTTGACTTTGCTGACGCCTCCTCTTCGGTTTTGCCATAACAACCTACTCTCCACCTCACTCACGAGATAATCATAACATGCCTTTGTCAGACCTACAAGTTTGACAACACTATCACACTATCCGACAAAG
>JBGQJX010000526.1:0-2686 GCA_041499255.1 Ktedonobacteraceae bacterium
ACCGCCTGCCTGGCTTGAACTGTATTTTATCTGGCCAAGACTATCCAGCCTTTTACAGCAAGGGAGTGGAGCAGCAGTGGTTCTGCTGTTCGTACAGGCCGTTTGCTGGTTCGTAGCCTGGGTGACATTTGGAACGATGGTGGTTTTGACCACCTATCACGTCATATTTAGCCTATTCTTTAGTCCAAAGATCCCACCATTGCAGCACACATTACAACAGATGCCAAACACATCGAGCGTTCCACATTTTGTAGGGGAGGGGAACGTATATCGAGCGGAACGTAGTGGAGCTTCCCCTGCTGATAGAGCGATGGGTGGAGAGTATCATGAAGAGAGAAAGAGAGAAAGCATCAATTCGACGATGCAGAGCAAGTCTCCGATGCTTTCTTACCTGGATGAACTGGTTTCTTAGAAATTGGCCTCGCCCCGCCCCCAGGTTGACCGCAAGGGTCAACCCTACTATACACGAACGCAACGCCCATTGGGCAGGGCAAGCCCTGCCCCTACATATTCCGTTTCAGGTCATCGTTCTTCAGAAGATTCGCTTTTAGGGGAGCGGACACGGGTCGTCGCGGGGCACTTTGTAACGGCGACTGCCCTTCTCGCTGTTGCTCTAAACCATGTAGCGATGTAAAAAGATTCGTGACAGGACGTGGGGTAAACGGGTGACCTGGTGATTCATGGGACAATGGTTGAGTGTTAGGGTGATTGGCGGGCTGATAACTGGCCGAGAGGGAATCTATGCGCATCGAGCGCAGCAGACGATGAATTTCTACAAGCTCCTGACAGGAAGCTGGAATGACCAGGCGCTCTCCCTTCCAATGGTTATCAAGCGCAGTGCACAAATCGCCGAGGGCATTGACGAGGCGCTGCGCATAAATGCTTGTCTGCCACAAGCGGATTAATCGATCTGCCATAAGATTCAGGCTGGCCGCAAGTGGCAGTAAGGCACCGCTTGTCAATCGAGCTCGCGCATGCGCATTGCCATTGGCCAGGTTTGCCTGTACCTCTTTGAGGTGCTCAATGCCGTGCTCTAATTCAGCATTATGGATGGCCATCATACGGGATTGTTCTTCTATATGTTTGTTGGCCACTTGCAAATCTTCGAGAGATTCTGCTTGTTGTCTTGTCAAGCGCGCATTATCGCGCATAGTTAAGACCTGACGAATGACGACGAGTCCCACGACGCCTAACGTGGCCAGAAGGAGAACTGGTCGAATAGCTAACTGTCCCGCATCAGTGGAAAGGACGTTGAGCGTCAAGACAAAAAACAAAAAGGTCAATAGCATATAAGGGGCAAATTGAGGTAGGCCAAAACCATAATCTTCAGCTTGATCCCTCATCCGCTGTTCGATCACATCTTTCGGTGTCGCTGGCAAGAAGCGTCGCAAACTGGCGGCTATGCCAATGGTCATCAAGCCAAGAGGCCAGCCCAGGTCAATCCATGTAGCCTCGATATATGTTCCCGCGTTTTGTTGCACATTAAAGAGGAAGTCAGAGAAGACAAAGAAACACAAACCCAGACCAATGACAAGCAGGCTGATGCGGCGAGCTGTGGCCTGGTATGCGCGTCCCTGCCCTCGCAACAGCAGAAACAAGACACAACTGAGCAGAGCGGTGTCACTGATGGGATAATAGAGGCCCAGAAATTTGGCAAGATTTGCTTCGCCGGGCGCCTGTGCTAAAGATCCCAGCAGCAAATACCAGGCTATAGCGAGTATGGACCCCATGGAGATCAGGCTGTCCAGCAGCAGTAACAAACGTTTGCGACCCGCGCCGGAGGGGGGCTGTAATAATAGCCCCGCGAATATCAGCAAAGGGAAGCTGAAATAGCCAATATCGGCCAACGACGGAAAGGGGGTCTCATCGATTGACATATAGTACCGCCAGAAGCTTTCACCAAACCCCCACATTATGACTCCACATCCGACGAGTAGCCAGCCCAATTGCTCATTCCTGAGCCACGGTTCTGAAGCTTCTCTTCTCCTCATAGGGAGGATAACGCAGGCAAGGGTCAGGAATCCACCAATGAAGGCGCCTGTCAGTGGAGAAAATTGTCCCACGCGCAGGGCAATGGTGTTGCCTCCTAGGTGGAACACCACGATGATCAGCATTGCAAGACCTATCCAGGCTACAGATCTTACTACAAAACGAGATGATGAATTCATAAGTCTTCTCCTGCACTTGTGTTGTATAAGGGAGCATAATGACACACGGAATCAGAAAGGTTGAAAATTGATCCGGGAGTATCAGAGGGCGACCCTTGTGGTCGCCCCTACCATGGACGAGCCGTTGCGAGAGGTTGTTCTGTTTATGATATTACTCAAGGATTTTTTAAATCATATTGACAATGTGATTGCTCACATGGCTTGAATCCTTGATTCAGACATAGTTTGCTTTACAAAGTTAATAGCCGAAAAGTACTTTTAGGTTGACCGTTTGGGGCCAGGTTGGCCGCAGGGGCCAGGTTGACCGCAAGGGGCCAGGTTGACCGCAAGGGGCCAGGTTGACCGCAAGGGGCCAGGTTGACCGCAAGGGTCAACCAATAGGCATCAACCTAAGAAAAGCCCATCAAATGCGGGAGGAGCGATGGCGCGACAGGTGGACAGCGCGGTCATGCTGAGCACATTCGCTACGCGCAGTGTAAACTCCGCGAAGCATCTGGAGGGCCGGCGGGAGAGACCCT
>JBGQJX010000527.1:0-2655 GCA_041499255.1 Ktedonobacteraceae bacterium
CAATCCGCGCTTCACATCGCAGAAATGTCACAAATGTGGAGAGATCGTGCAGAAGTCTTTGTCTGTACGTACTCATATCTGTCCTTTCTGTGGCTATGTAGCCGACCGTGATGTCAATGCCGCTAAGAATATTCTCATGGCGGGGGCACCGCCATCAGGCGCTAAGCATCCCAATGGGGATGTTAGTCTGAGAAGCCCCCGGCTTTAGCCGTGGGGAGTTGTCACCGGTTACCCGATCCTGATACTCGGCGTCGTGGCGTCGTGCCCCACACAGTGAGCAAGCTCCAGGTCGCTACAAAATCCGGCTGGCGCATCTCACTGAGCGCCTGCTGGCAGAGTTCCTCATAGTTGTCAGGCACGTTGGCCCATTTGCGCAGGAAAGGCAAAAAGGTGTGTGAAGCCCGGCTTGTATCATCGTAGTACGATTGCCATTCAGGGGTTCCGATGCGATATTCCAGTACATGAGAGCGCGTCTGCACATTCTGTAAACCATACTGAGCCAACACACCAGCCAGCTCTTTCGTCACCCCGTTGCTCTCTGGGGAAAAGGTATGCCCTGCCTGGCGGGTCGCTTGCAGGAAGATCTGACCGAGACGCAGCAGGGTTGGGCTACTGCTCTCCTGGACGACCTCGCCTTCAGTGATACGGATCATCCCACCGGGGCGAGTCACACGCCGGAACTCTTGCAGGAGTTTTGGCCAGTCCCACTGGCGCAGGAAGCTGGAGCCGAAACGCATGTTGACCAGGTCAAAAGTGGCAGAAGGAAACTCGAGCATGCGCAAGGCGTCCATCACCTGAAACTCCACCTGCTCACCAGCATGGTGAGCCTCCGCCTGAGCACGTGCATAGGTTATCATCTTCGCGCTCACATCCACCCCTGCCAGCCGGGTCATCGTTGAATAGGTCGCGGCCAGCTCAATCAGCCAATCACCGGCACCACAGGCTACATCGAGCACCTGGCGGAAGGACGCCGGGTCCGATTGCTCCGGCAATGGACCGCCCATGCCCGCCGTGACCATTTCGCCTTGTATACGTACGCGAGCTAATTCATCTTGATTGGAGCGATCCTGGACGATATACGTGCTGGGGTGCTCTCGTTGGGGGTCAATAGGGGTAGACATGATAGCGAGCTCTCCTTGGTGATAGTTACAATGCGTGTTCCCTGCTTTATGCACTGGCAACTTGATACGCGTTTGCTACATTATACCAGGATAGAGCAAGCTGTCGAGGGCACTCTGGATGAAAGCAAATTCAGGCTTGACAAATCACAACACTTGCAGGTATATTCGTATAAAGATCGTTTCCGTTCGGCAACAAACATTCCTAATTCATTTGATTTCAAGAAACAAGAGGACGACAACTGTGACGCAAGAGCATACAACCATCACTATTATTATGGCTATGCTTTGCCTTGCCCGCTTTATGCCTGTGGCATATGGCAGGTTGTCGCTGTCCTCTTCTCACAATACACCAGAAATGCTCACATGAGCAGTAGCATAGCTACATAGTAAATGTACAAAAGGGGGCGCAGGCGACAGACCTGCGCCCCCTTCTTTTTGTCGATTCTGGCAACAACATACTTATTAGGAAAAGAGGTAACTCATGAACAATAGCCATAAAGATAACCCTACCAGTACACGCTATTATATTACAACTGCCATTGATTATCCCAACGGGTCTCCGCATATCGGCCATTCTTTAGAGAAAGTGGCGGCAGATGTCATTGCGCGCTATCATCGTTTGCTGGGACACGATACCTACTTCAGCATAGGGCTGGACGAGAACAGCCAGCACGTACTGAAGGCGGCACAGGAGAACAACGCGGACCTCGGAACCTGGACGAACCGCATGGACGAGGCCTTTCGCCTGGCATGGTCAAAGCTGAACATTTCGTATGATCGCTGGATTCGCACCACTGAACAGCAGCATTTCCTGGCTTCGCAGGAGATGTTCCGCCGGGCGCAAGAGCGTGGTGACATCTACAAATCCGTCTACTCCGGCTGGTACTGTCCTAACGGTAATAACTTCTACAGCAGCGAAGAATTAGTAAATGGGAGATGCCCTGACCATCCCTCAATCGAACCGGAGTGGGTAGAAGAGGAGAACTACTTTTTCGCCCTTTCGAAGTATAGCGATCGCCTGCTCGCGCACATCAACGAGCACCCGGATTTTATTGTGCCAGCCAGCAGGCGCGCGGAAGTGCTGGGCATCATTCGCCAGGGCCTGCGGGACTTTGCCGTCTCGCGCGTTGTACGTCCTGGAGCAGAACGGTGGGGCGTTCCGGTGCCTGGTGATGAAAAGCAGGTCATTTATGTCTGGTTCGATGCTTTGACAAACTACCTGACGGCTGTTGGCTTTCCGAGCGACGAGGCAACATTTGCTCATTACTGGCCAGCCGATGCTCACGTCATCGGCAAGGATATCACGCGCTTTCACTGTCTCTACTGGCCGGCCATGTTGCTTTCAGCAGGGCTACCGCTGCCACGCCAGGTGGCAGTGCATGGCTTTATCACCCTGGAGGGGCAGCGCATCTCCAAGACCAGCGGGAACACAATTGACCCGGTGGAGCTGGTAGATACCTATGGCGCCGATGCCGTACGCTACTACCTCCTGCGTAACCTGTCGTTTGCCTCGGATGGTGACTTTTCGCGTGAG
>JBGQJX010000528.1:0-2630 GCA_041499255.1 Ktedonobacteraceae bacterium
ATGGTAGGCCGCATGAAAGAGCCAGCGGCGCATACCAGCCTCGTCACATGAGCCGTCAGCAAAGGGGGGCATGCCTTGCTGTGCCGTTCGCCAGGCGTCGTAGAACGTGTCTTGCATGAGGTCACGGGCCTGCTCGTCATGGCCCACGATGCCTCGCAGGAAGGTATACAGCGGCCACTGGCAGCGATCCAGCCGCGCGATGAATAGTTCCAGTGAATACTGGCGGGAAGGGGTGGGCGGATCAGGCATACGTATCTGGCCCTCTTTCGCAAAAGTTGGATACCATGGTTCCACTCTAGCTAACGCCTAAGGAGGCCTTAATTGGACAGAATCGTCTACTCCGGGCCGCAACATCTTCATGACCGCGCATCGTTCACGGGAAATCTTCCACGGGTGTAAATTGTTTGATTCGCTGTCGTAGTCTCTTTACAATTCGGCGTCGTAGAACAGGCATTTCGGTGAATGGATGAGTAGAAAAAACGACCGTTATTTGGACTGAGCTATATTCAGTCAGAAGTACTTAATCCTCTTGAGAAGAGGAGCTATGAAGATGAAGAAGGCATCTAATAATTTTCCTCGCTTGGACTTTCCTTTTCATTTGAAATCAACTATACTACCGCTAACTTTAGACAAATCAATTTATGGAAGATGGAGAGGCATCACTAGCCAATCGTCTTGCCTTCACCTGTGCCAGAATTTTGAGCGGTTATGGCATAGGTGCCATTTCATAAGTAGCCGTAGGAAAATAGAACGATGGAAAAACCTGCTCAGTCGTTTGATGTCTGCGTCGTCTGTGCTTTGCCAGAAGAAGCCAGAGCGTTTCTTGAAGCTGTGCAACGGCAATGTGAGAATCCTCT
Source organism: Ktedonobacteraceae bacterium (assembly GCA_041499255.1). Lineage (GTDB taxonomy): Bacteria > Chloroflexota > Ktedonobacteria > Ktedonobacterales > Ktedonobacteraceae > UBA11361. The sequence goes on from JBGQJX010000528.1 coordinate 858, forward strand.
TGAAGAGGGTATAAGCCCTCGCTATCAGTATAGTTATCGCTTCACCACGCTTAAGAATGACAAAGGCGAGCCTCTGAAGCTGCATGTCTCCTGGCTTCCACGCTACGGGCCGCAGGAGATGACACTCCACCTTTCACGCGTTCTGGAGGAGTGCCAACCCCGCATCGCCATGATGACCGGTATTTGCGCGGGGGACGCCCAGCGTGTGCAACTCGGCGATCTGGTTGTCGCCGAGCGCACCTTCACCTACGACAATGGGAAGTTCACGCTCGATGATGGCAGAAAGATCCACCTACACGATACGATGACGTATCAGCTTGATGCCAATACGCTGCAATTTCTTGGGTTATTTGACAAGTGGAAACCGCTCGTCGCGGGCCTAAAACGTCCTCCATCACGCCCTGAACAGCGCAAGAGGCGCAAGATAGCATGCCACATCAAACCGATGGCTTCAGGTAGCGCTGTACGGGCCGACCATCCTTTCGAGGATGTGCAAGCACCAGTGCGTGGCACGGTTGCCATCGACATGGAGGGGGCGGCGTTCGGCCTGGTCATAAGCCGTCATCCTCAAATCCCCTGGCTGGTGGTCAAGGGCGTCTGCGACTATGCTGACCAAGACAAAAACGATGCCTATCATGACTACGCAGCTCGCGCTTCCGCGCTCTACGCGCTCAGCTTCATCCGGGCCTATGTCACGAATGAACGGCTGCCCCGACCGAGTTGGTCTTCACCTGCGAGCCGTGCAGAGCCATCTGGCGTCTGGAATGTTCCCTATAGGCGCAACCCCCATTTTACAGGGCGTGACGACTTGCTCGACCGCATTCAGCAGCAATTAACGCCACCGCAGCAAAGCGACTCCACACAAGCACGCAGAGTGGCATTGACGCAGTCCCAGGCCATCAAAGGTCTCGGCGGCATTGGCAAGACGCAGGTCGCGCTCGAATACGCCTATCGCTCTCGCGAGCAAAATCGGTACACACACACCTTCTGGATCAATGCTGCAACTGAAGAGACTGTGATCACCAGTTTTATGGAGATTGCAGAGCTGCTTCCTCTCTTCCCCGAAAAAGATGAGGCAGATCAGCAAAAGCTTATGGAAGCCATCAAACGCTGGCTAGAGCGATGTGAGCAATCATGCTTGCTGATCTTTGATAATGCCGATGATCTCTCCCTGGTGCGGAAATATCTCCCTCAACAGGGTAACGGCAGCATCCTTCTTACCACGCGTGCCAACGCAGTCGGTTCGTTGGCAGCCTCCGTCGAAGTCGAAACAATGGGTTTCTTCGAAGGCACGCAGCTTCTGCTTCGTCGAGCGCAACGCTTTGAACACGCTTCCGATGAAGAGGTCAACCAGGCCGGTAACATTGTTATCAGGCTCGACCATTTTCCGCTGGCCCTCGATCAGGCAGGAGCCTATATTGAAGAAACAGGATGCAGCTTCACTGACTACCTTGAAATCTATCAAAACCATCGCAACGCGCTTCTCGCTCGACGCGGGGAGCAAGCCGTCAACTATCCTGCCTCGGTCGCAACTACCTGGTCACTTTCCTTTCAAAAGGTCCAACAGGCTAACCCTGCAGCAGCCGAACTTCTTTACCTTTGCGCCTTCCTGGCACCTGATCGAATCCCAGAGGAACTCATCAAAGATGGTGCTGCCCATTGGCCTTCTCTCCTCAAACAGGCTGCAACTGATCGCTTTGAGTTCAATCAGATGATTGAAGAACTGCTCAAATTTTCCCTGGTGAAGCGTCTTGTGGGAGATCGCGCACTTAG
>JBGQJX010000529.1:0-2628 GCA_041499255.1 Ktedonobacteraceae bacterium
CCGCACGCGTGCTGGAAAAGATCGGCATGCGGCAGGAAGGACACCTGCGCGAGAACGAGTGGATGCAGGGCCGGTGGTGGGATACCTTGGTGTATGCCATCTTGGAGCAGGAATGGCAGGCCCCGCTCTGACCTGGCGCTTTGTCACCCCATGGTTTACAACAAAGACGGAGCAAGATGCGGTGGATGGCGCTAAGTTGCTCTCCTTCTCATCAATGACGACGAATGGGAGGCGTGCGGCCGTAAACTCATTGACGATGTGCAAGCCGACACGTCCATAGCCACAGATGATATAGTGGTTGCGCAGCGCAGCGATCATGTACTCCATGCCTGCGCCGAAGGTATAAAGCAGTGATCCTACTCCCAAAACGATCACGACCAGGGTGAACATCCGGCCAGGCCCAGAAATCGGTTTTACCACATCCCCCACTGTTGCCATCATTTCGATGGTAGTATAAAAGCAGGATTTCGCTCCAGTACGGTGAGTGAATACGAGATCTAGACTAAGACGCGAGCATATGATACACTTCGAGAGAGAAATCAGAGTTGATATGTACTGCCACGCGGCCTACTACACACAGAGAAGGGCAGGGAATGCGAGCCGATGTCTACCCCTGAGAACCCCAGATCGGAACATCCGAGTACGTATTTTGTGCAGGATCGCTCCAATGAAGAAGAATTGAACCGCCTGCTGGTGCAGGATCGGATGCTGACCGGGAGCATGGGCGGCGTGCTGGCGGAACAGCTCGACCCGGCCAGCTTGCGGCGCGTGCTCGACGTGGGCTGCGGAACCGGCGGCTGGCTGATCGATGTCGCGCAAACCTACCCGTCGATTGAACGGCTGGTTGGAGTGGATGTGAGCACCAGGGTGGTTGAATATGCCCGGTCGCAAGCCAGGATCAAGCAGGTTGAGGATCGCGTGGAGTTTCTAACGATGGACGCGCTGCGCATGCTCGAATTCCCCTCCGGGTATTTTGACCTGGTCAATCAGCGCACGGCGGCGGGCTACCTACGCACCTGGGACTGGCCCAAACTCCTCCAGGAGTACAGGCGCGTGCTCCGCCTGGAGGGAGTAGCGCGGATTACCGAAGGCGCCTGGCTGGGCAAGAGTACCAGCCCCGCGCTCCATCGCCTACTGGAACTCGTGATGGCGGCTTTCTACCAGGCAGGACACAGCTTCACCCCCACCAGCGATGGCGTTATCAGCGAATTAGCCCCGCTCTTGCAGCGGTGGGGCTTCCAGCAGGTGCAGACCTGCTCACACGCGCCGGACTATCACGCTGGAACCCCCGAGGGGCAGCGCTTTTTTGAGGATATGCAGCTGACCTTTCGCACCGTCCTGCCCTTCTTGAAGAAATGGATGCGCGTGCCCAACGACTACCAGGAGATCTATGCCCAGGCGCTCGACGAAATGCAGCAGCCGGACTTCGTGGCAACCGGGGATTTGCTCACCGCCTGGGGCATGAAGTCGTCCTCCTAGTGCTGCGTTCCTCAAAGCCGGGAAGCAAAGAGGATGCCATATTAAATGTTGTGTAATGGCGTAAAGCGAGAAGGCGTTAAAGCCAATCTAGACCTAGCTTACGGGCTTTTCTCCTATGTACCGTTACACAAAATTCGGTATGGCATCCACAAGCGTGTGCCAACAGAAGGATCTGTGAATGTCCGGGTTTCCTAATTGGCAGAAGATATGGTAATACATCACGCTATGTCGCTATGAATGATGATCCCATCCTTTTTAAGCAGTCGTTGTTCCTGCTTCTTCATCTCTTCAGCCACTTTGAGTCTCTGGCTTCTTTCCGGAAACAGGGTGGTACATTCTGGAGATCCAAAAAGTCTACTATCTTGAAGGGCGTCAAAGGAATGGCTGGGGAAAAAATCCAATGCACCGGGGATTCCCAGGTTCACGTAATAGTGCTCAAAAGCTTCGCCCTCCAAATCGCCGATGTCAACGCCCACTGGATCTGCTCCTAGCTCCAGGAGTATTCTACAAAACCATGGCTCAAATTGGGCAGTGTATACACGGGTATCGGCGATGCTGATTGTTCTTTCCCCAAAAGGAGTATCGACAAAGAAAGACCCAGGTGCTTTACTGGTATTTGACCCACATGCTATATCTAAAATCCTTCGTCCTTTGACATGTGCCAAACTTCCAAATGCTTGTTCAATTCTTCCAATAAACTGTTGAAAAATATCTTTGATCCCAGGCTCTTGCGCCATTTTTCCAGTGAAGCGATATTTCTCATCGAGTGCCTTCATAACCTGGGTAATGAGAAGAGCATCTTGCTGATTGTTACTCAGACTGCTTAATGAGGCAATGAGACTCTCTCTCTTCTTACTCATGGGAGTAGGAACTCCTTGTTTGGGCGTAGATGCGCAGGAGCTGCTCGCGCTCAGACGATTGCTTATCAAACATCATTTTTCTCCTTAAACACCGCCAACTGCTCTAAAGCGCCTACGACAATGACAGTATCACCCACTTCGATACGCGCCTCAAGCCTTGAACCTGGCATCACTCCACTTGGTCTTTTTAACGCAACGAGCATAGTCCCATAACTCAAAGTATTCTGGGCCTCCACCAATGTTTTGCCTGCCAGCGGCGAGGTCGCGGGAACGACCACTTCCTGAACCG
>JBGQJX010000530.1:0-2606 GCA_041499255.1 Ktedonobacteraceae bacterium
ATGAGAGAGATGGTACGTGCGGAGAAGGTTGTCAAACGCTTCGGCAGCCTCACCGTTCTGAATGGCGTTGATCTCACTGTAAATCGCGGCCAGGTCGTCGTAGTCATCGGACCTAGCGGCTCCGGAAAAACTACTTTGCTGCGCTGCATCAATCACCTGGAGAAGATCGATGGCGGGCGAATCTATATCGAGGGTGAATTGGTGGGCTATCGCGAGAGAAATGGGAAGTTGGTCGAGGACCGCGAGGCCAACATTGCCCGTATCCGTTCACAGATAGGTTTTGTCTTCCAGCGCTTCAATCTCTTTCCGCATAAAACTGCGCTGGAAAACGTCATCGAAGCCCCCGTTCATGTCCTGCATCAATCAAGGGAGGAAGTCACCGCGCGTGCCATGTCCTTGCTCGCTAAAGTGGGCCTTGAGGAGAAAGCGGATGTCTATCCCCATAAACTATCCGGCGGTCAGCAGCAGCGTGTTGCTATTGCTCGCGCCCTGGCCATGAATCCCAAACTGATGCTTTTTGATGAAGCCACCTCCGCCCTTGATCCTGAGCTTGTCGGCGAGGTGCTTAAAGTCATGAAACAGCTTGCCCTGGAAGGTATGACCATGGTGGTTGTCACACACGAGATGGGTTTTGCGCGGGATGTAGCCAGCGATGTGGTTTTTATGGATAAAGCTGTTATCGTGGAGGAAGGGACGCCTGAGCAAATATTCGATCATCCACAGCATGAGCGCACACGCAACTTTTTAGGCATGATATCGTAAACCTGGGCATTGCTAATGCACCTGTATACCGCGACAATAACCAGAAATAGCGAAATTCGCTCAGGAGTGCATCTTATCGAAATGCATGCTCCATCCCTGGCCGGTGCCGTACAGCCAGGCCAGTATTGCATGGTGCGCTGCTGTCATCCAGCGGCAACTGATCCACTGCTGCGCCGCCCCTTCTTCATACATTCGGTGCAGCAAGCGCAGGGGCTATGTACGCTGTTGATACATGCGCACGGACGCGGAACGTCCTGGTTGGCACAACAACGCGAAGGGGCAACGCTTGATATCCTGGGACCGGTGGGACACGGCTGGGAAGTGCGTTCGACGACCAGAAATCTCTTGCTCGTGAGCGCCGGAGGTTTAATTGTCGGTGTAACGCTACTGGCACAACAGGCACTTGAACAAGAATTGGCGGTCACGCTCGTTGCCCACTTCTCCAAAGCGGCGGACGTCTACCCACCAGCCTTGCTGCCGCCCGAAGTCGAGTATCACATCATCACCTCTGATGGCAGCCTTGGGCAACAAGGAGATATAGCTAGCGTCCTGGGGCATTACCTGCCATGGGCCGACGCCGCCTGCTGTAGTGTTTCGCGTGAAACAGCCACTTTGTTATATTCCTCCTTTGAACGCCTGCGCGGAAAACATTTTGCGCAGGCGCTGATACTGCATCCCCTCGTCTGCGCCAGCGGCGCCTGTCTAACCTGTAGCGTTGAAACCTACTCAGGTGCAAAGCTGGTCTGTCGCGATGGCCCCGTATTTGACCTGAGAGATGTTGCGCGCTAGGTTTTTTCCCAGGTATAGTAACTGCCGGCCCTGTTACAAGAACACCACATATGCGTATTAATACATGGAGTGCCATCGATTCACCAGGAGAGGTAAGAAATCCATGCTTAAGAACATGTCATATGACAAGCTGGTCGGAACAACCCTGGGGCAATATCATCTGAGAAGATCCATTGGACAGAGTAAGTTAGGCCCTATCTTTCTTGCATACACTGATACAACAACCACCTATCTTGAGTGGACGCTTGATCAGGATAACAATGATTGTGAGTACAGCTGTAGGAAGATGACTGGTGAAGAGTACGAACACTATGTGGAGTGGGAAAAGGAAGCATGAAGATCACGAGAGGATACAAGACGGAACTTGACCCAACGGTGAAACAACATATCTTGTTTTGCCAGTGTGCAGGAACGGCTCGCTTTGCCTACAATTACGGCCTTGCCCGTAAGCAAGAGGTCTACAAAGAACGTGGACAATCCATCTCTGCCATTGATCTCCAAAAGGAATTGACGACCCGAAAACACACTGACCTTCCCTGGCTCAAAGGCGTTTCCAAATGGATTGTCCAAAATGCCCTGCGTGATCTTGATCAAGCCTACGATCATTTTTTCCGTCGAGTACGAGAAAGGAAAGCAGGGAAAAAGCATCAGCACCTTGGCTTTCCGAAATGCAAAAGCAAGAGCCAGGGGCGCGGCTCTTTCCGCTTAGACAAGCCGATATGTGTGTTTGATGATCGCATGCAACTGCCCAAGCTGGGGATAATCCGACTCAAAGAACACAGCTACATCCCGACAAGTGGTGTCAAAGTCCTCTCAGCAACCGTTTCCGAACAGGCTGGCAGATGGTATGTCAGTGTGCTTGTCGAAGAGCAGGTTCCACTCGTTGTGAACGCCTCAGGCCAGCCGATGGGGGTTGATCTGGGTATTTCCTCACTGGCCGTCTGCTCAGATGGTCGCCCTCCGATTGCCAATCCCAAAGCCTTACGAACCCACCTCAAAAGGCTCAAGAGGTACCAGCGTCATCTTTCCCGCTGTAAAAAAGGCTCAAAGAACCG
>JBGQJX010000531.1:0-2605 GCA_041499255.1 Ktedonobacteraceae bacterium
ATCTTTTTTATACTAGCGAAAAATGGCTGCTTCCCTTATACTATATCCAATCCAAAGTGAATATTTACTTTCGGCTATTTCCAAAACTGAAACTTTTGTCGGGGAGGAAAGCACATGCAGACGATCAACGCATTATTTGCTGCATCCGCTGAACGCTTCGCGAAGCGCATCGCGCTTATCGAGCCAATCGAGGGAAATACTATGTCCACCCTCACATATCGCGAGTTACAAGAGCGAGTTCAGGGTTTTGCTGGCTATCTACAGAATCTTCAGATCCATAAGGGCGATTGCCTGCTGATCTGTTCACCAAGCAGATCTGACTGGTTAATCTCTTACCTGGGAGCGCTCTTAGTCGGGGCGGTGGTTGTCCCCCTGGATGTCAATAGCAAAGAAGATTTTCTCATTCGTGTTGCAGAGACAACCAATGCTCGACTACTCATTACATCCCAGAAACAATTTGCAGCATTGAAGCAGGTCTCGCTCCCTCACGTTGATATCGAAGTCTTACCACAGGAACCATTAGATTCCACAACATTACCGGTAGTTCATGAGAGCGATCTTGCAGAAATAGTCTTTACCTCTGGTACAACTGGCCAGCCCAAAGGCGTCATGTTAAGCCATAGCAATATTACTAGCAATGCAACCACCGCGGTAAATTTTATCAACATGACGGCTGAAGACCGTGCGCTCTCACTCTTACCACTCAGTCACATGTTTGAAATGACCGTGGAAATCGCGCTTATTTGCTGCGGCGCCAGTATCGTCTATGCCCGTTCGCTCGTGCCTGATACACTCCTCAGGCTGCTCTCTTCACAACACATCACCTGTAGCGTCCTCGTTCCCCAGGCTCTTCAGCTCTTTCTCAATGGCATAGAAAGAGAAGTAAGACGACAAAAGAGAGAGAAACAGTTTGAACAACTGCTTCGCGTCGCGGCCAGCCTGCCATTTGGCTGGCGTCGTTTCCTCTTCGGGGCGGTGCATAAACGCTTTGGAGGTCACTTTCGCTTCTTTGTCAGTGGTGGCGCATACTTACCACCCACACTCGCCCAACGCTGGGAAAACATGGGCTTCCGGGTATTACAGGGATATGGCGCAACAGAATGCTCCCCTATTATCACCGCTACTCCTTACCATGAGCATACTCTGGACTCCGTTGGCAAGCCACTCAATGGAGTGGAGGTGCGCATTGCAGAAGATGGCGAGATACTGGTTCACGGCCCAAATGTGTCCCCAGGCTACTGGAAGAACCCAGAGGCAACCGCTGCAGCCTTTAAGGACGGCTGGTATTATACCGGGGATCTTGGCTACCTGGATGAAAAAAATCAGCTCTATCTAAAGGGGCGCAAGAATAATCTCATCGTGCTCGCCAATGGCCTCAATGTCTACCCGGAGGATATCGAAAACGTCTTACAGGCAAATCCACTGGTCAAAGATGCGGCGGTTTTCGGGCTGATGGAGAACGACCAGGGGCCAGAAGTCCATGCTGTGCTGCTCATGGATGATCCCGGGCATGCGAAAAGCGTCATACATCAAACCAATAAACAGCTTGCCTCACATCAACAGGTACGCGGCTTCACTGTCTGGCCGGAGGCGGACTTTCCTCGAACCCATACCCTCAAAGTGAAGCGTCTCGATGTGCTTAGAAAGCTAGAAAAGTTGCAAGCTGCATCGGGTGAAAATGGGTCTTAAGAGGAAAGTCGAATAAATGCTGTATCTGGTTGCTACCCCTATTGGGAATCTTAATGATATTACACTGCGCGCTCTCGATACATTACGGCAGGTTGATGTGATTGCCAGCGAAGATACGCGCAAAACGGGATTATTACTTAAGCATTTTTCGATCACAAAGCCACAAATCGCCTTTCACGAGCATAACGAGCAGCGCGCCGGTGAGCGAATCGAAGCGCTGCTGATGGAAGGGAAATCAGTCGCCGTTGTGACAAACGCGGGGACACCGGGCATCTCAGATCCTGGCTTTACGCTGGTGCGTAGAGCCATCCACGCCCAGGTCGACGTGACGATGATACCAGGACCTACCGCTTTTGTGATGGCGCTGGTACTCTCCGGATTAGCGGTTCACAGCTTTACCTTTCGTGGCTTCCCGCCACGCAAATCTGTGGGGAGATGCAAATTTATGGCCATCGATAAAGACTCTCCTCACACGCTCATCTTCTATGAAAGCCCTTACCGGCTTGAAGGATTTCTGCAAGACGCAATAAACACCTATGGTGATCGTGAAGCTGCTATCGCTAACGATCTGACAAAGATGTTTGAACAAGTACAGCGCGGAACACTCTCCTCGCTGTTGGAAGCGGTATCAAAAGCTAAACCACGCGGTGAATATATTATCGTTATCGCAGGGGCAGGGAGAGAGGCGTAGGAATAGGCGTCAAGTGAAGGCACTCCAAAATGGGATCACTGGCCGCGTCTCGCGCCGCTCCCAGGGCGGGGGCAGGCGGGGGTGAGGTTGACCGCAAGGGTCAACCAATACGCATCAACCTAAGACACAGATCCAGGATTCCATCGGCCTCGAGATGCTTCGCTCCACTCAGCATGACAGGGTTCCCTTGTCACCCCATTCACTGCGTTCAGGGCAAGCTCTGAG
>JBGQJX010000532.1:0-2567 GCA_041499255.1 Ktedonobacteraceae bacterium
AGCCAGGAAATCTACCAGGGCCGCGGGCGGTTGCCAATCCATTTTGTCGTCCAGGAACCAGTAACCTGTAACATGATTTTCATTGCTCCAATCAGCCGGTCGCGGTAAGACAGAAGGGCTAAAGTAATACAGCATGGGGAATCCCTGCCCCTTCATATTTTCATATAGCCATTGACTAGGGAGCGGCGGCAAGTTCAGTATATCCTTGCGCGCCTTATTTACTGGTGTTTTGATCAACTGCCAGAATAAACGTGCGGACATTGTATGCGTTAGCCAGTTGTACTTTCTCCTTCCGAAAGAGAACCACGCCGGTAAAGCAGGGAAAAAGGGGCTGGGGAAAGCGCCAGTTGGTGTCAATGGTTGACCGGCTCCTATCCAGAAAGGCACATCTAATTTTTCGGCAACTGAGATAACTGCGCAAATTGCCAGGGGAGAGAATACTATCAGTTCCGTACCCTGGCATGCATTCCAACAATCAAGCGTTGCCTGCTGTATGAGTGGCTCTGCAATGTGCGAAAACCTCTGAAAGAAGAGGAAAGAGTTGCCTCCGCTTTTTATCCATGCCCGCCCCATCTCGTCTTCCACAATATCGCGGGGATTCCCTGCCAGGGGGAAAAAGTCTAATCCCAGGCGATGAATAAGCGCCTCGAAAACAGTGTGTGTTACTAGCCTCACATCGTGTCCGGCTGCCTGTAATCCTACTCCCAGGGCTATATGAGGTTGGACATCACCGCGTGATCCAACTGCAATGATAGCAATACGCATCTTCAAATAATTTCCTATGCGTTATCTAACGGGAGGATTTCAACAGTGCCATCCCGCAGTACGCGCAGCCGCTGACCGCGCCATTCAATATTGTTGCTCAATAGCAAGGACCAGGTAATTTGTACTGGAGTCCACAACACAACGATAAAGAGGAGCGGCCAGCGGAACAGAGGTGTATGACGTTCCAGGTAGCGATTCTCGCACCATGCGTGAACAGCTCCAAAAAGTGCCAGGCACATTCCAGTGACAACCAGGATGAACGCCGGCGTGTGCACAATGCCAGTAGCGCAATGATACTCGGTAGAGGAAGCGTAGCGCTAGCTATGCTGGCGATCACTTGCTCCTTTGGCGACAATGATGGAAACATGGCCTGTCTCGGCATCACAAACCAGCGCTTAATTTGCGAGGTATACGCTTTCCGCGATTGTATGGAATTATTGATATCGTAAACGAGTGGCGTTTGCGCCGCGTGCATTTTAAATGCCCTCACTCGTCGTGCGATCTCATACTCATCATCGATATAGTTCTCCAATCCATCCAACCCTCCAATCGCTTGAAATATCTCCCGTCGAAATGCATAAATATGACCATTAATTCGAATAGGCTTGGAAATATAGGTCAGGGGCAAAAAGCTCAACATCATATTTGAATTGACGAGGCCACTTATCAGGCTCGACCAGGTTGTCTGCCAGTTGGTAAAACAGGGCAGCCCAAAAGCTACGCCAGTTCCCGGCTGAAACAAATACGGAATCATTACCTGCAAGGTATTTTGACGCAGCATCACATCGTCATCAACGAAGCATAGCACTTCGCCCGTTGCTCTTGGGAGCGCCGTTTGTAACTTGTTGATCTTGGTCGCCACAGCTTTATCGCTCTCTGCCTCCACCGTTATAATCTCTGCTTGCAGCTGAGGAAATTCTTTGAGATAAGCGGCGACCAGGGCCTGTGTCTCTTCATCGTGAGCATCGCAGATCAGTACATGTTGTACAGTAGCGGGGTAGTTCAGCCGTGCCCGGGAACAGAGTGACTCGTATAATCCGCTGGCGCCTCGCGTAATTGGCTGTAATAGTGATACTGTCGGCCAGGTTGGGGGAACAGGAGGGGAGGGACGGCGAAAAAAATGTATCACCGCGGCCATTTTTAATAATCGATCCAGTGCAAAAAACGCGGCCAGTCCGTATACGAGGCGATCCAGGTACGTCGGTGTAGACCGTTGCATATAACACTCCTGCTAGACGCATGTGGGATTGCTTGAGTATAAAGTACCTCAAACATAATCTAAAGTTATAACCATCCCATCCCTCGCGGCTCTGGTGTTCGGAAAAATTTGCCGCGCAACCCTCTCCGCTCTCGAGGTATCAACAATTTTTGGACTGAAGTGGGTCAACAACAGTGAGTGTGCCCCTGCTTCTTTGGCAATACCCGCCGACTCTTCCGCCAGCATATGAGCATGAGCGCGTGCTAATGGCAGGTCTTCAGGATCATCGTACATGCTTTCACAGATCAGCAGGTCAACATCCTGGGCAAAATCACTGAGTGTTCTGGTTGGACGAGTATCGGTGATAAAGACCATGGAAATGCCGCGCCGTGGAGGCCCCAGCACCTGTGCTGGCGTAATGGTCTGTCCATTGTATTCGACCGTTTCGCCACGCTGTAACTTTGACCAGAGTTGGACTGGCAATCCAAGCGCCCTGGCTTGTTCTACTTGGAAAGCAGACTTGCGCTCCAATTCAACACGGTAGGCCAGGCAGGGAACACCATGAGCCGCGTTGACGCAGGACCCTTGCAACCCCCCGGGCAAG
>JBGQJX010000533.1:0-2455 GCA_041499255.1 Ktedonobacteraceae bacterium
AACCACTACATCGTTGTCCAGCCAACAATATTCAATGATGCCCCATTGCCGCTGATGAACGCGATGGTTGTTGGCGCTCCACCACTTAGCAGGCCAATTTTGAGCGTTTCCTTCTGACTTGCATTGGTCTGCAGCGCGTACATGCTGTTATCACGCGACACGTTTGACCAGGGGAACTGCGTCGCGCTATTGAAGCCGCTAGAACTTCCTGGCGCGTCCGTTGTCAGGCGGGTAAGGTGGGTGCCATTAGTCTGTATTTTCCACAAACCGTTGTGACTCTGATTAACCTGACCGGCAATCGAAAAGGTGTCGATGATGAACAGCAGGGTTGTGGGAGTGACCGCTCGCACGCTGGTTACCGCGTATGCTGGCGCCGCATACAGCGTCTGCCCTTGCCCGCCAGGAGCTGGTCGCACGGTAATAGTACTTGGGCCCGTGTCACCACCCTGTCCACAGACACAGCTGTTGATGAACAGTTTGCGGCCATCGTAACTGCTATCGAAGTCGGCAAAGGCACCATTGAAGACCACCAGGAGATTGCTCAATTGCTGGTTAGCTCCCTTCCTGGTATCGAGCAGGTATATGATGTTGGGAGGCTGATCGATCTGCGTATTGGTGATATAGATGCGTTTGGTATCGAGCCATGTACGCACGTTGACGCCTTTATTCACCGGCACTGACAGGTCCGTTTGTACCGCTCCAGTGGTAGCATTCAGGACATCGACACGCTCTGTGCTATTGCTAATGGTATTGAAGACGATGAGTTTCTGATCAACAGACCACTGGGCCTCATTGATGGAGGAGGCACAGTAGAGGGTCTGCAGGTGTGTGCCATCCATACGAATCAGTTGGAGTTTGGACAACTGCGATCCTTGCGCCGTCTGTTGCGCTACGAAAAGCACCCACTGCCCGTTTGCTGAAATTTGTATTCCAGCAATGGACTTCTGCTGCACTGCATAAATGACCGTCTTCGTTTTAGTCACCACGTCGTAACGCTTCAACGTGCTGCTGAGAGGACTGCCATTGTTATTGAAGGTGCTATAGGTATACACGACGTTTTGATGCGTCCCCAGTGAAAGATGGGGTAGAACGGCGGCGCGTCCCTTGCCTGCCGCGGGACACGCGGTAGATATCTGCGGTGACAGGTTGTTTGAGCTCGCCAACAGCGATTGGCTTGCCAGGACAGAGGTCTGTTGTACCTGTGGTACCTGCGCGCCGCACGCGCTAAGAAAAAGAGCGAAAAGGCAGCCGAGTAGTAGAAACGAGAGTGATCCATGCTTTTTGAGAGACATTGTTTTTCTCCTCGATTGAATGACATTTTTAAGAAGGACATGCCAGCGAACTATTAACTGAGCTATGCGAGGTCGTCATAGTATTCTGAAGCTTTTTTAGGCTTCAAGAGTAGAACGCGAGGAGAGAATTTATTTGTGTGGAGTAGCTCACATTTTGAGTGTGAAGTTGCTCACATAAGCCCCTGAAGGCGGAGGATCGTCGTTACGCCCAGACGTTAATGGCATGGGCCTGGCGGCGATAGCGTTTGGGGATTAATATTTTTTCTAGAAGAGAGATCGTAGATTTGCTTCTGACTTGTCGATAGAGTTTCATGGCTAGAGGAAAAAAGCGCCCGGTCTTGAATTGATGATATGGTTTGAGAGGGGCGGGTGAGAGTAGAGCCATGATCCGTTCTACGATGTAGTAGCGAAACGGGCCAAAATGATGCTGGTAGGATTGGAAGAGTTTCTCGGCATATACTGAAGGGTGATAATTGCGCTGCAAGGACTCTTCACGCGCGCACAGGTATTCCTCGTAGCTCTGGGGAATATTGGGGATTTCCATCCATTGGCCCATCGTCTTGCACATCTCAAAGTATTCCAGCCGCTGCTCACGGCTCATTGGGCCGTGCATGAGTTCGTAGGTTCGCTCTCCCATATCGATGATCATCATGAGGACGTCCAGGTAAGCTTCAGCCGGGATGACGAAGCCGCGTTTTTGTTCCAGGGGCGTATGGAAGTGGCGAATCTGTTGAGCGACACGCTGCTGCGCCTCTGGGGAGCCAAAGGCAAATTTTTTCTGATATTGCGCGGAAATTATGACGCGGAGTATAGGGTCTTGCAGGATGCCCTTGCCATAGAAGAGCCATTCGGCGTTTTGATGATAGGCAAATTCGACGGCGCTGCCGATCCAGAACAGGGATGCGAGGTCGGTGTTGCCGCTGATCTCTTGAAAGACGTTGTTGATCTCGGAAGTGGTGTAGAGTTTCCTTGATAATGCTCGTTCTGGCACGTGTTCCTCCAAAGGATTTTTTGTGAGGTTGAAGATTTGGCAGACTGCGTCTGCCAAATCTTCAACCTCACAAGGAGTTTTGTGACGCCTACGGCGTATGAGACTGCGTCTGCCAAACCTGCTACCTCACCAATAATATACATGCTAGACGGCTACGTTAGTTGAGCGGCTG
>JBGQJX010000534.1:0-2453 GCA_041499255.1 Ktedonobacteraceae bacterium
ACGGCTGCTCCTGATTGTACAGCCTGTTCAACACGTTGCTTTGCTTCAGGGAAACTAGCAGCGCTGCCCGTCATGACCAGTAATTCCGCGGCTTCATGGTAACAGAGTTCTGAGACATCTCGCGGACCTTCACCATGGAGAATAGAGATAGCCTCGGCCATTTCTAGCGCATTGCCGATAGCATGGCCCAGTGGTTGATCCATCGAGGTGATGGCAGCGACCGTGTGCAGACCTGCCAGTCGTCCAATATCAACCATGGTCTCGGCAAGGTGACGCGCCTGCTCGACCGTCTTCATAAACGCGCCTGAGCCAACCTTGACATCCAGTAGTAAGTGCGATGCTCCAATGGCCAGTTTTTTACTCATAATGCTGGCCGCGATAAGGGGGATGCTCTCAATGGTGCCGGTGACGTCGCGCAGCGCGTACATTTTGCCGTCAGCCGGTGCCAGATCGTGCGATTGACCTGCCAGAACAATAGAGTGTTGCAAGAGGATACGCATAAACTCTTCGCGAGACAGCTCGGAACGAAACCCTGTGACGGACTCGAGCTTATCGACGGTACCGCCGGTGTGACCAAGGCCTCGTCCGGTCATCTTCCCCACCGCGACCCCACAGGCAGCCACCAGCGGCGCTACGGCCAGGGTCACTTTGTCGCCGACGCCGCCAGTGCTGTGTTTATCTACAACGGGTGAGATAACATCGCGCACGTGCAACTCTTCGCCTGAATGGGCCATGGCCAGCGTTAGATCGCTGGTCTCCCGGGCATCCATACCGCGCCAGTACACGGCCATTAACCAGGCCGACATTTGATAATCTGGAATTTGTTCGCGGATATACTGGGCAATAAACCAGTTTATCTCTTGCGTACTGAGTGTATGACCATCGCGCTTCTTGCGAATGAGTTCAACGGCGTCCATACGGTATCCTCTCACTCTTCCGTCAGGACAATGCGCACAGAGTCAATTTCAAAGCCGTTGCCAGTCTCAATCTGGTAGCGGTTCAGCGTCTGGCTACCCAGGCGCACTTGGCGGTCGAAGATAAGCTGACCATTGGTAAAATAATAAAGACCGGGGTCTCGTGGCAGGTACCCCTGAATGACAACCGTCTCGTAAGACTCTTCTTGCATCTCTTTGAAGGCTTTGAGCAGGGTAGCGACCTGTTGCCATGCGACACTTTTTGGATAGGTTATGCGCGTCGTTTTCTTACGTTTGTTGTCCGTTGTGCTATCCAGAACAGTGTAGGCCTGCGCGCCTGGTTCGAGCGCGTGAAGATGCTCAACCGTATGTGGTGGGAACGGAGCAGGAGCTTCGGGCGCGGGCGGTTCCGGCGGAGGTGGAGGTGGAGCTTCGGGCAGCCTGGTGCGCCGTGCCTGTGGAGGTGGTGGATAGCTTGTGGCCGGAGGTACCTGGCGCGGCTGCTGTTGTGGCGGCTGCTGGCGTGACGGTGGCGTTGGGTATCCCAGCGGCGGCAGTTGATTTGGCTGCTGCTGGCGCGGCGCTGATGTCGGATAGCCCTGCGGCGGCTGCTGGCCTGCAACAGGCTGTTGGGGTGGTGGAGTTCTTAAATCGCGTCCACAATATGTGCAGTAGGTCGCACGCTCTGAATTACGACCGCAATAGGGGCAATGCATGGGTTAGCTCTCCCATCTGTTTTTTTATATCATGAAACTTTTGCGTTTAGTATATCATAACGTCACCTGGGTGGTATTTTTCATAACATAACTAGCTAACTATCCTGTATAATGCCCCTGGTGCCGAAAAATATCCATATTCTACCTATTGTATGAAGGGGCAAATCTCGTGCAAGATTCAATACTTAACACGTCTAAAACTGGCCCTATTCACCTTCCAAAGGATGGCCGACCTGTCATGGTCGAAGTGAATAACCTGGTTAAAACCTTTGGCAAGCTTGAGGCAGTCAAGGGAGTTTCTTTCACTATAAGCAGAGGTGAAATTTTCGGGCTGCTTGGTCCGAATGGAGCAGGTAAAAGTACCACCATCAATATGATGTGCGGTTATCTTGAACCCACTTCAGGCGATACTATTATCGACGAGGTATCGGTTACCAAAGAGCCGGTGAAAGTGAAACGCAACATTGGCGTCGTGCCACAGGAAATCGCGCTGTATAAAGACTTGAACTCGATGGAGAACCTCGCGTTCTTTGGTGAGATTTATGGGCTATCCGCCAAAGAGCGCAAGGAGCGTTCAGAAGAAGTATTGCGCTTTGTCGGGCTTTACGAGCGCCGTAAGGAGCCAATTAAAAACTTCTCTGGCGGAATGCAACGCCGCATTAATATGGCCATTGCGATGATCCATCGGCCCGCTTTCTTGATGATGGATGAGCCAACCGTCGGCGTGGATCCGCAATCACGCGAGAACATTTTCGATACGATCGAGAAGTTACGCGATCAAGGGACGACCATTCTCTATACCACGCATTATATGGAAGAGGCC
>JBGQJX010000535.1:0-2414 GCA_041499255.1 Ktedonobacteraceae bacterium
GGTTGTCCCACGAAGCGTTTCTTACGTTCCAGGAACTTGCTCAACAACAAGGTTTACAAATAGCAGCATTTTTAGAAGTCACCAGCCGTGAGCTTGCTCAACAACGGCTCTCAGAAGAACAGCGGACAAGTATCAAAACTGAAGCACAACGGATTGCTGCCGAGCGCACAAATGGAGCGTAGTTGGCAGCAAGCATACACGTCAACTCATCCTGAAACGCGATACTTCCTGATGAAGAACATCATGAACTGGTGGTCAGATAGAGGAAGTCGAGATTCCCCTGGAAGCTGCTTCCCAAATCACAAATATGTCACAAATTGTATGGTATAATAATTATGCTGGACAGCGAAGTGTAACGCGAGCAATGAAGAGATTTCCTTTCTGCTGAAAACCCGACAGTGTGCCCGAATAGGACAGCAAGCGAGCGAAATTATGCTACCAGGAAATGATGTTACGGTCGCCACCAGGGGAGAAGCAGGACAGAGAGGTCACTGGTACAAACCCATACGCTGTTCTATCTGTACGAGTTTGATCTGGTTTCACCCCATTGCGCTTAAAGAAGCGGCTGGCGCGCCAGAACCGCGCTACGAATGGGTTCTCTGCAAACCTTGCCACGAGGCGCTGCTCGTAGAAATGCGCCGCTCCTCCATACGTTCGCCAGCGCGACTGCGCATTGCTATGGGTCTTGTGGCCGCCGAACGTTCGCCCAAAGCTTATACTATCAGCACGCATGTGCGCGAACAGCGCGATTCCAGCGGGAATTCGCCTGGTTTGTGCGGCTGCTGGTCTTTTTTGCCCTCTGGCATTTAGTCATACTTGTCATTCTATTGGCGGTACCAAAATAAAACAGTTCCCTTTCGAACAGTCTCGGTTATAAGGGGCTGTGACGCCAGTCCTCCAAATCTTCCCTGTCCCCTTGCTCTTGATAACTCAATCTGTGTATACTTTGACACAGGAAATAGTTGAAGTGCTCGACTAAACAGGTCATCCAGGATCAATTAAAGGGAAAGCATGGTAGTGAATTCGATCTCACGCAGATATTGCTATCGTTGCTGCTTTCTATGTACGCTGTTAGTGCTCGTGGGATTGTTCTCTCCTTCAGCTCATGCAGATGGAGGGGCTCCTCAACTCGCCTATGTGGCAGGAGCTGCACAAGGCATCAGCATCATTGATATCGCGCAACGGCGTGTTACTGGGACGATTGCTGTAGCTGGGAGTCCGCGCGCCATCTTGCTGAGTCCGGACGGGCAAACGCTGTATGTCACGCAGCCAACGCTTGGACGGGTTGCTGCGATCACCGCGAAAACAGGGAAGACGCTCTGCACGGCCAGCCTTCCTGGTCAACCGTCACTGTTAGCACTCAGCCTGGATGCAGCAATCCTATATGCGGCAGGCTCTGGAGACATGAGCGTGCGCGCGCTTGATCCCGTGACCTGCGCAATCCAAAGAACCTTCGAGACACATGAACCCGTCTATGGATTGGCGGTGACAGCGTCGACGGAGGCTAATGCCACTCCATCAACTCCCAATCAACTCTGGATCACCGGGACCACTTCCCTCACGATCTTCGAAGTGAACGGACACCCGCTTGGCTCTGTGCCAATTGCTGGTGAACCGCAAGATATCTGCATCCCTGGTGGTTTTACTGCTTATGTTACCACCCGCCAGGGTACTGTCGTTGCTGTTGACCTGAGTACACGCCAGGTTGTCCGCACCTTGCTCAGGGGAGGGCAATTCGGCCCAATGGATTATAATGCGAACACTGGCGAGGTCTATGTGCCTGATCGGCAGCACAACCAACTAGACATCCTGACTCCTGTTATGGCAGGCACAACCGTGACCACACAGGAACCAGCGCGGATACTCCGTCTGAGCAGTTCTCCGCAGTCGGTCGCCATCACCAGCGATGGACAGCTCGGCTTTGTGGCGCTCTCCAACGGTCAGGTACTTATGCTCGACATTCCCAGCCGCAGCATCGTCACTAGCATCGCGGTCGGTGGAACTCCACACTTCATCATCACTGGCCTTTACCCACCCGTATATAGTCCTACATCTACCCCACAGCCAGCGATAACTACTCCATCATCGGCAAAACCCATCGATCGCCTCCTCATCATCATATTGATGGTGCTGGCAGGAGTACTCTTGCTTGGTACGCTCTGGCTCTTTTGGAGATACTACCAAAAGTGGCTTTCTGCTCAACGTTCTGCCCGCAAGCGCCTGAAGTAAATTTGCCTTGACACTATCAGATATCCCCACCATACTTACGCCATAGTATTCCTGGCGCAGCATTTCATAGCTTCACCCACCCCGAACCCTACAACCCCACCCTCGGCCTATACTGCACCGCCTCCGCCACATGATTCGCCATAATCTCCTCATTCCCCGCCAAATCCGCAATCGTCCGCGCCAAC
>JBGQJX010000536.1:0-2379 GCA_041499255.1 Ktedonobacteraceae bacterium
GCCGATAATATGCACTCGCTTGAGGCGGCACAACTGCGTATCGATCGTCGCTAGCTGGCCACCAAGGTTACCTATCAACACAATACGCCCATCTTGAGCACAGACTTCAATGCTTGTCTGGAGCGTAGTACTGACAAGCTCGATCACCAGGTTAACACCGTGAGCGTTCTGTAAGACCTCTGCCACGTTCTCTTCGCGTTGATTAATCACTCTATCGGCCCCCAAATGTCGCAGCTCAGCAACTTTCGCATTATTGCTTGTGGTGGTAGCTACCCAGCATCCAGCCTGTTTGGCGAACTGAATGGCAAGTGTCCCAACTCCACTTGAGCCTGCCCAGATCAGAACGCGCTCGCCAGCTTTAACGTGACCAAGATCAAATAAACTCCCCCAGGCGGTCGATGCTGTGAGTCCTGCTGCCACAGCCATTTCGAAAGATACGCCTTCTGGAATGCGTATAAGGTCAGCAGCGGGGGCCGCGATCATACTGGCATAGCCACCTCCTCCCACAGCTCCTACAGCGCGGGTAGTCATTACACGTTCGCCTGCATGAAAGCCTTGATTGTCCCTGAGCACAACTCCTGCGGCTTCCAGGCCTGGTGTAAATGGCAACCTGGCAACTGGACGACTTCCATCGCGTTGAAATAAATCAAGTCGATTCACAGTAGTAGCCTTAACCTGTATTAAAACATCCGTTGGGCCGGGTATAGGATCACGTACCTCCTGAACCTGGAGGACCTCAGGGCCACCATACTGTGCAAATTGTACTGCTTTCATCTTCAGTCCCTTCTTATACTATTTTATAATGGGTAAAGGTATATCTCGTTCAATTGTATGCTCATCATCCGGCATTTGCAACAATTGCCGTTGTTGCCGTAGCGCCAGGCTCAGGGGAACAATGACTGATAGGCAGACCAGCGCCGGAATGGTCATCACCCAATGTATCCCAATGCGTGGTATAAGTATACCCATCAGCAGCGGCAGAATCATAGCGGTTCCCCCTGCACTTACTAAGAGCACACCAGAGACAGTCCCCAGGACTTTGGTGAAAAGGCGTGAGGCAATTGCCATGATGCCTGGAAAGATCGGCCCAAAGAAAAACCCGACCAGCGCGCTGGCGCTAAAGCTAATAGCAATGTTCCCCGGAAAAATCGCCACGAGTAGCCCACAGAGGCTGCTTCCGATCACAGAGATGTAGAGAAGTGTATGCTCACCTAAGATTCCCCGTTTGAGTATCTGGGCCCCAACAAGTCGCCCGGTGGTGAGACCGGCCCACAACAGCGTCGCACTCGGCGCCGCCAACGCTACAGAAATCACCGCGCTCAAGCTGACTGCTGTCACAACCCAGTTGCCAAAACTAACCTCTGCCCCTACATAGAGGGCAATTTGCAGCGCCAGTAACCAGAGAAGGGGCTGCCTGAATACGTTGCCAAAAGCAATATTACCGTTTTTCCGCTCCTCTTTGTTCTGTGCTGAAACTGTATGAGCAGAGGGTATGCGCTGTGGGATCAGGAGAAAAAGGCCCACCATTCCCACAATGGCGCCAATCACGAACGCCGCCATCGCTTGATGCATTACCTGCAGCGCCAATGAAAGCACTAGTGGCGCTACTAATGCTCCCACTCCATACGCACTATGTAGATTATTCAGCGTTTCACTGAGAGCATTCCCAAAGGTGAGAGCAACAATCATACTGATGGTCACATCGAGAAAACCGAAACCTACCCCCTGCACAAACTGTGCGCCGAGTAATAGCGAAAAGTCTCTTGTCAAGGGTGTGATGATGCCGGTACAGGACATGATTGCTAATCCGCTCATCAATACATATTTTGGACCAAACCTCTGGCTGATTATTCCTGCAACAATCACCCCAATCATTAAACCTGTAGCTGATGAGGTGAATATCCAACCTGCTATTTCAAGCGGAA
This sequence comes from Ktedonobacteraceae bacterium, assembly GCA_041499255.1. Taxonomy (GTDB): domain Bacteria; phylum Chloroflexota; class Ktedonobacteria; order Ktedonobacterales; family Ktedonobacteraceae; genus UBA11361. Next base: position 1,926 of record JBGQJX010000536.1, read on the forward strand.
TACCTGTATTTGCTGCCAGTAAGGATAAAGCAGGGCCTGGAAGAATACTGATAATGCCTGCACAAATGTAGGTAAGATAGAGTATCAAGAAAATCATACGGCGGTTTTGAGCGTGGCTGGAAAGCATGCGGTTGATCCTTTATTGGTGTCGTGACACGTTGAGGGACGGAAAATCTGTCTCGTAAAACATTTACTCTCTTTAATAAGTGTGCCATATCGTATATAGCGTTGTCTATGTATCCGGTGACTATTCGCTTTGTTCGTTTCATAGTTATGTCACTTTTAGCAGCGTCAAAAAGAATAGTTTCATAGATTCTCATGTTGTATTTCCGTGAAGAAATCACTTGAAATTAGAACAAATATTCTATATAATACATCTGTACAAAGGAAGGTGCTGATGAAAAAAATAACACAACTCGCGGTTATACCAATTCTGGTAGCTGATCAGGACGAA
>JBGQJX010000537.1:0-2374 GCA_041499255.1 Ktedonobacteraceae bacterium
AAATAAAAGGACAAAACATAAATCTACCAACCATCAAACAATATAACCCAACAAGACCAACTACACATCACGAAAAATCTTGGAAATCCATAAACTCCGGTGCGCACAAACTCACAGCTCCCACGGCATCATGGAGATAGGGAAGAGCAGGCTGCCAACGAGGTCGATGCCTTTTCCAAACTTCCACTAATTGGCTGATAAATTGGGTTTGGCGAGATTGTCCATTGTGTAACCTCGTAATATCACACGCTCGAAGCTGGCAACGCGTCGTAATATCCCAGCCAAGCATTGTCACTGGAATACCAGCCCCCAGGACAATTTGTGCAGCCCGTGCATCGCTGCGTATATTCCAATCAGGGAAAGGAAAACTACTGGAACCCCCGACCATGACTATGCCTCTTATAGCCATGAATAAAGCCGGTTCGAGTCTGAGAGCGGTAGCGACATTTGTCAGTGGCCCTAAACAAAGTAACGTTAATTGACCTCGATGAGCCAGCGCCCTCTCTATAATCAATTCCGGTCCAGAAAGCGTACTGATTGTTGGTAAGACAACTCGTTGATCAATCACTGCCGCCTGTGGTACGCCAGAGGGTCGGTGACGAGGCTGTATAGGCGCTTCAACTCCTGCTGCAACGCAGACATCCACACGCTCAAAAATATGGAGCAAGTATTGTGCTAAACACGCCCTCTGCCGCGTATCTCCGTAGACAGTGCTGATTCCCTGCAAATCAATTTCTGGTGACTGTAAGATGAGAGCCAGCGCAATCGCGTCATCGATGTCGTCACCGATGTCGGTATCGACGAGTACACTATGCTTTGCTGAAATAGATTGGCTTCTTTCAGCACCATGCTGAATGGGCAATTGGTGCATTGTCAACACGTCCTCTTTTATGTTACAGTGGTTTAAATAAGAGGTTAGAGAATGGAGACGAACCAACGCCTGCTATCTCACTCTATTAAAAGACTACCATAGTAGGATAGGATCAGGCAACTACGAATGCAGATGTATGCTGTCTCTGCCTCCATTCATAAAAGAAGGGGAATGTACTTCCATGGATACACTCAAACGAGAAGTGTTGTCGCAGCGCGTTCGCCAGGTAAAACCCTCAGGAATACGCAAATTCTTTGATATCATTAACACTATGCCAGAAGTCATTTCTCTTGGCGTTGGAGAACCAGACTTTGTCACCCCGGTACACATCCGTCAGGCCGGAGTTCGCTCTATAGAGCTAGGCCATACCAAGTATACCTCGAACTACGGCATACTCGAATTACGCGAAGAGCTGGCAGCTATGCTGCAACGTCGCTACAGTTTGGCTTATGACCCCGGGAAAGAGATATTAGTGACTGTTGGCGTCAGTGAAGGTGTTGACCTGGCAATGCGCACGATCATCGATCCAGGTGATGAAGTAATCTCCCTCGATCCAGGGTATGTTGCCTATGAAGCTGACATTATCTTCGCGGGTGGAGTCCCTGTCGCTGTCCCCACCCATGCCAGGTACGATTTTGGTGTCCGCGCTGCTGAAATCGCAGCAGCTATTACACCCCGCACAAAGATGATTTTACTCGGCAACCCTAATAACCCAACCGGTGCCGTCATACCTAAAATAGAACTTGAGGGTATTGCCGAGCTGGCAATTAAACACGATCTCATTGTTGCTACTGACGAAGTCTATAGTCGCCTTGTTTATGGACAAGAACATGTTTGCATCGCTTCATTCCCTGGAATGCGCGAGCGTACTATCTTACTCGATGGCTTTTCCAAGGCTTATGCCATGACTGGTTGGCGTGTCGGTTATGTTGCTGCTCCAGCACACATTTTGGAAGCAATGCTTAAGATTCACCAGTACGCTATTATGTGCGCTGGTACTGCTCCCCAGGAAGCCGCGTTGGAGGCCTTGCGTCACGGTGAGGATGATGTACAGATGATGCATCAAGATTATGCTCGTCGGCGTCGCATGTTTGTCGATGGCCTTAATCGTATCGGCCTGGCTTGCTGCGAACCGCGCGGAGCCTTTTATGCCTTTCCTTACATTGGGAATACAGGTTTAACCGATGAGGAGTTCGCTGAGAAGCTTCTTTTCGAGGAGAAAGTTGCTGTTGTTCCAGGCAGTTCATTTGGCGCTGCTGGTAAAGGCTACATACGCTGTGCTTATTGTACCGCGTATGACAAACTTGAAGAGGCTTTGATACGCATGGAACGCTTCTTGAAGAAACATTCATAGACCTGGAGACCTCCAAATCATTGAAAATATGGCATATGAGCGGGTATACTCGTAACAAGTTCATATGCCATATTTTAACTGAACCGCTATCATCACTACAGAAAGGGGGTAACCTTTCCCACATGTGAGGCTTCTCGTTTTCTGTTTAC
>JBGQJX010000538.1:0-2349 GCA_041499255.1 Ktedonobacteraceae bacterium
ATACCATTATAGGTGCGCGCAATAGCAATTGTGCTGGTTTCTGGACGTGTTACCACCATAGTTTATAGGTTCTTTCTGTTAATAGAAAAAGAGTAGATGCCAGCAGGATATCCATCCTGCACGTTTGTGCCAGCGATTGGCGAAGCGTATGTATGATTGACCTGGTAAATTTGGATAGCGTCATGGCCATCGGATGGGTTTGGCCGGAAATCAGCCACTAGCGAAGCATTTTGTAATGCCTTGTTGAGCAACTCCATACTTCCCTGGAAATTCTTGATATCATTCAGCATCTGGGAGTCGGTGACGATGTAGTCAATGCGATGCCAGTCGTTTCTCAAAAGCGTATCGTGTAAATCTGGATCGTAGGCAACATTCCAGTAAACGTGTGCGTAGGGGTAGAGCGCGCCATCGCCTACCCCGGCCCCGCCTTCTTCGTGTAAATCGGTGAAGAAGTAGCTGTTAATGACGACCACCGCATTATGTGGCACGTTGTTGCGTATCCATGCCAGGGCTTCAACCTGGGGGGCAGTGAGGTTTGCCGTGAAAATTGTTCGGGCATGCAGGCCATCATTGACGATGGTGCATGCTATGCAGAGAAAGATGAGCGCGACCTGCGCCAGTTCGAAGCGCATTCTTTTTCCGAGCCAGCGTGTAATGACAGTGATTGTCGACGCGATATTCAAGGCCATTAGCGGCAATAATGGGATAATGTAAAAGGGAAATGTGACGCCATTACGTAGAAAGAGCAGCAAGAAACTGATTGAAAGGAGCGAGAGCAAGAGCAACTTGCGGTTCCACCAGCCGGCGATAAGGTTGAAAAGCACGGCGGCAATACTCATTATTATCAGGTAGTAGTCCTGACCTGTCCAGGCGTTCCAGGTAACTCCTATGTTCCCCTCGTTCTGGCCGCGTTGGATTTGCCCAATGTAGGTACTGAAGAGATTCAGGTGCTGGTGGTGATCCCACGGCAATACGCCGGTTGGCAGTAGTTCACCTTTTAAGGCGGCCATGAGCACAAAGCTGGACCCCATAGCGATCACGCTATAGGTGAAAGCCACCAGCGCAAATTTGCGCTGAAATCTGGTTGTATGCAGCCAGACCGCGTAAATCATGGCGGGAAAGAAGAGCAGAAGCACCTCTTTTGAGAGCAGGGCGATGCCGAACGAGAGCGCAGAAAGCACAATGAAAAGCAGGCGGCTGTTGCCCACAATGAGAAAATAGAGCGAAAGCAGGAACCAGAATGTGGCGATGTTATCCAGGAATACCTGCCGCTGATAGGCGATGCAGAGCGGCGAGAGTGAGAAAATGACCATCGCTAAGAGGGCTCCGCTGCGGCTACCATGCAAACGCCGGAAAATCAGGTAGACCAGGAGAGAGCTGCCGGTGGCGTAGAAGATCATCAGGACACGGCCAGTATTAATGGCATTGCCGAAGGCAAAAAAGCCGCCGGTCATTTGTACCCACGCGGCGATCTGTATCCATGCCAGCGGTGGGTGACCGTAACCGTATGTGTAAGGCCAGATCTTCCCGTGTAAAATTGCCCACGCGCTGGACATGTATGTGCCCTCGTCAAGCTCGTAGTGAGGATAGTTGAAGAGGTTGAAGGCATGCGCGACAAAAGCGGTAATCAGCCCGGTGATCACGACGATAGCCTCCAACCATGCAGGCAGGGGAATCCTCTTTGCCTTGACGGGATTGATAGGCTCTACATTGGGCATGATACGAGTTTCACTGGCGGCGATGCGTTGTTCTTGCTCGGGGGTGACTGTGGGCAGCAATGTAGTGAGGCCAGTACGTTTACGCAGCGGATGAGGACGCTGACCGCGGCGATTCGTGGTACGTACGTAAAAATTTGGGCCGCGATGCAGGATAATATTCCCGCTCTCGATCTCTGGTTCCCTTGCCTTTTGTATACCGCTGGCAGGTTGCACAAACTGCCGATTCGCGGGAATCACTTTGCGCCGCACTGGACGCGCTGTACTCATCAACGTCCTCCATTTTTGGAGACCCCTGGCTTTAGCCATGGGGAGGAATAAAATGGCTGCCCGCAGGCAGTACTCAACGGCTGAACATTCTCTGTGTGACTATTCAACGAAAGTCTAGACAGCTGTGAGACAATTGTTCTATAGAAGGTATGCAGCGAGTTGCAAAGGCACTCCTCTGCTTGCAAGAGAAACTGTTTCGTTGCGTTACGCTTGCACGATGCATACCATGCATAGATCGGCATGAGGATCAACGTCCTGTCTGCTAGCACAACCTGTAGACTCCTTTCTGTGTGGGGCGCTCGGATACGTCCGAGAGGCTTTGGTTGAAGCCTAGTCACCCGTCCTATCGTAGCGTTCTCTGTTC
>JBGQJX010000539.1:0-2337 GCA_041499255.1 Ktedonobacteraceae bacterium
ACATTAGCGGAACAATGCATGGGCAGTACACCTTCTGCCGGTAACATAAAGTTGAGGATGGTAAATACAGATTTCTTCATCTCACCGGCATACTGTGTACCACAGATCAACACGAGCCGCTCCTCAAAGTCAATGATGATAGCAGCCGCTGTCCGCGTACCATGTACGCGAGGATCGGTATGAAAGTTCGGCACACAAAGAATCGTAAATCCCGGGTGAGGATTGCTCAAATCACTCTCGTTTGAACGTAAGAAGAGCTGGCGCGCAAACAGGTTATGCCAGGCTAATTCTGTAATGACCTGGATTGGCATGCGATAATCCGGGTCAGCTCCGGCCGCAGCGTCCAGCACGAAGACATCGCGCCCTTGTAAATAAGCTGAAAGGCTACTGCGCACCGCATCGAAATGCTCCCGCGTCATTGGATGATTGATCTCACCCCACCAGATCTTCGCGGCATTTTCCTGGTTCGATACGATAAACTTATCTTTAGGAGTACGCCCCGTATACGATCCGGTTGTCGCGGCAAAGGCCCCATTTGAAGCCAATTTCCCCTCTCTACGAGTCAGGGCGTGCTCCACTAATTCCGGAGGCGAAAGATTCCAGTGAATATTTCCTAAGTTTACCAGCCCATATTCTTCCAGGGCTTTTCGGCTCATCATTATCGTCATTAGTATCACTCTCCTTGCAGGTTCCTCTTTGAGCCTCTTAATGAGCAGCATTGGGAACAGTTGAAACGGTATCTCTATTGCAAGTATACCCCAATGTCCCTTCTTCTTCCAACTATTAGCTTCAAAAAACTGTTAGTCTCACACAATCAAGCCCCATCCCCAACCCTTTTCACCAGGACATATCACCAGTAAGCAGAGCCGAAAAAGGTCCCAGGCTGTTTATCCAGCCTGGGACCTTTTTCGGCTCTGCTTCCTCTTATCTTATTCCAGCAGCAACGTTTCAAACTGCTTGCGGTTGAGTTGCTCAAGTTCCATCAGCGCGTCAGCCAGCTTTTTCAGTTGATCCTCGTGCTCGCTCAACAACGTACGCGCTATGGCATAACCATCTTTCAGGATGCGCTGAACCTCCAGGTCAATCAGGGAGGCCATCGTGGCACTATTATTGGTGTTACGCGTCGCAGGCATACCCGCAGCAAACGCGTACTGGCGTGGAAGCACCTCACCCATTTCAACCCCATTCAACCCATTCATCATCAGCCGGCCATCAGCATCGACCACCAGCGATCGAGCCTGCGTTGGCACATCATCAACATCGCTTCGGCGCATATTGAGGCTCATGCCGCCTGCTTCGGAGTCGGCGAAGACAACACCTACTTGCTCGCTCATGCCCCACCTCGTCACCATTCGCCTGGCCAGGTCTGTCACAACTTGCAGGTCGTTCTCGGCGCCCGTTGTGACACGCTCTGCGCCAAAGGTGAGTTCCTCGGCAACTCGCCCTCCCAGGCCAACAGCGATACGCGCCATTAATGTCTCACGGCTGTAGTTATAACGGTCTTCCTCCGCGGTAAACTGGGTCACTCCCAGGCTTTGCCCGCGTGGCAGAATAGTAACACGGTTGACGCTATCGGCCTCCGGCAAATGATAGGCTACGAGAGCATGTCCACCTTCGTGATAGGCGGTGATACGACGATCTTTCTCGCTCATTACGATCCGTCGCAAAGCTCCAAGTTGCACGCGCACCAGCGCATCTTCAAAACAATCGTGGGTAATATGCTCCAAATCTTGCCGCGCGGCACTCAGGGCCGCTTCATTGACAAGGTTGGCCAGGTCCGCTCCCGCCATACCAGTGGTCAAACGCGACAGGCGCTCCAGCGATACATCCTCGTGTAAGGGTGTTAAACGCGTATGCACCTTGAGGATTGCTTCACGACCAACGCGATCAGGGTGCGACACCGTTATGTGCCGATCGAAACGCCCTGGACGCAAAAGCGCTTTATCCAGGATATCAACGCGGTTCGTTGCAGCAAGTACAACTACCGCCTGTCGTCCATCAAAACCATCAAGTTCCACCAGTAACTGATTAAGTGTTTGGTCTCGCTCATCGTTGCCTGATATACGCATCGAACGCTTGCGACCCACCGCGTCAATTTCGTCGATAAAAATCACACAAGGAGCAGACTGGCGCGCCTGGCTGAAAAGATCGCGTACTCGACTTGCGCCCACCCCGACAAACATCTCGACAAACTCCGAAGCGCTGATACTGAAAAACGGCACCCCGGCCTCACCTGCCACCGCTCTTGCTAGCAGCGTTTTACCAGTTCCAGGTGGACCCACCAGTAAGGCCCCACGAGGAATACGAGCACCCAATCGATTAAATCGTTCAGGGCTG
>JBGQJX010000540.1:0-2276 GCA_041499255.1 Ktedonobacteraceae bacterium
ACGGCAGCGAACCACGCCAGTAAAGCGATACGGGCCAGGCGCGTAGCAATAGGCGCGGAGAAGACGACTACCAGCGTCGAGATAACGATGCAATTCGCCAGCAAGCCTACCGAGCCGACCAGCATATTGGTCACAGTTGCGCCTTGTATGCCCCACGAGGGTGCATGAGTATGGAAGCTCATGCCGAGGAGCATCATCATCAGGTACAGCGGGATGCGCAGTACTGCCGTGGCGATCACCAGGCCACGTATATAGGCAGAACGGGAGGTCAGACGAGATAAAGGTAGGTAGACGCGAGAGATCATGGCTCGCTGTACCATGACAATGGTGCCAAGAATAGCCAGGGCACCCAATCCTTGCCCGGTTGTACCGAAGAAATAGGCCACATTCCCGCCGAATTCAAGGAAGAACGCTGCATATAGCAGCCACACGATGGCGATATCTCCGAGAATCCAGCCGCTGCGTATATAGCTCACCAGGGTAAAGCGTGCTACCGTCAATGAAGGTAAACGCCAGAAGGCTTTGAGAGACTGGGAGATGTTTAACACAGGCGCAGGTTGCGTCCCAAAACTCTTCATGCTCATGATTTCCCTCCTGGCCCACCGCTGCTGTTTGAGATGAGAGAAGACCTTTCATCGACAGCGCTTGTCGTCTGCACATACACATCTTCAAGCGTTCTGCTCAATGGATTGAGCGAAGTTATGTCAATACCGGCATCAACGAGTCTAGCCAGGAGGGTCGATTGTACTTTGCCAGGAATACGCAACATATTGCCCTGCGCCTCAATAACCTGCTCACTAATATCAAGGTGAGTCACCACTTTGCTGGCAGATTGGTCATGGCCAAGCACTATCTCAACAACATCCTGGGAGTGCAAAAGATCCACGACGGTACCACTCAAGATGAGTTCTCCACGCCGGAGGATACCCACTGTATCACATAGGACCTCCACCTCCGCAAGGTAGTGCGAGCACAGCAGCACCGTTTTACCCTGTTTACGCAGAGCCGCCACGATTTGCCGTATCTCCCACTGGCTGCGCGGATCCAGTCCGCTGGTCGGCTCGTCCAAAATCAACAGTTGTGGATCGGTCATTAATGCCTGGGCAATCGCCAGCCGCTGTAGCATCCCCTTCGAGTACGTTCCAATGGGGCGATCCGCGGCCTCTAAGAGGTTGACCTGCTCAAGCACTTCTTGAATACGGATACTGTTGGCGGCATCCCAGAGGCCCGCCAGTTTACCAAGGTAGGTCAGATAGACACGTCCCGAAAAGCGTGTCTCGAAGATGGGGCGCTCATGCGCGTAGCCGATACGTGAGTGCGCGCGCGCAACGCGTTCCTCGCCCAACACGCGCACCTGGCCGGACGTAGGGAAGATGAAGCCCATCAGTAATCGGACAAGCGTTGACTTGCCCGCGCCATTCTCGCCTAGCAAGCCAAAGGATGTGCCCTCTTCAATGGTCAGCGTCAGGTTGTTGAGCGCAATATGTTTGCCGTAGGCTTTCGTGAGTTCTTTACATTCGATAATGGGCATAGTATTGAGGTCTCCTCGCTTTGGGAGAATTTTTATCCTACATTCGCCAGATAAGCCTTTATTTGCTCTATATGACTCCTCAGATGCCCTGTGACAAACTCCCCGATGAACCAATCCAGTGTTTTCTCGCCAAATTTGATGTGGTTAGCGGTCAACTCCAAATCACTATCCTTCAAGTTGCCCAGCACTTCTTCTAACCGTGTATAACTTGCTGGTAAAGCGGCTTTCACCTGTTCCAAGCTGTCTCTTCCGTGTTCGTCGATGGCCTGCAAACGGCCCGCGTGCTGCATGGTGCGGCCAAAATTCTGTCCGGGAGCAGCGACTACTTTTTCGATCTCACCGGCCCAATACGGCATAATTTCTAAAATATGAGCCAAATTTTGCATGATTGTCCATTCGTCTTCACCGGATGGGTGATAGAGTTTCTCCGAGTCTAAAGATGCTAGCGGCCCGTCGATGAGTCGCAGCAGTTCAGCGTAAGAATCGTAGGCATCCCGGCGAATTTTCTCTACTTTTGGATTGGTTGGTGTTGCGGCCATGTTATTGCCCCTTTACTTTATGAATGCTTTCCTTCATTATGATATATGATGGTGCAAAGCACAATGTATTATGAGCATAAGTCCAGGGCTATCGCAAAGTTCTGATTGCCGCCTGCGGCGGCGAGGAGGGGAGGCGAGGACACCTCGCGCTCCGGCAGGAGGCTGCGCCCCCTGCACCCCTGCTACTTTCCGATCTTGCAACAGCC
>JBGQJX010000541.1:0-2252 GCA_041499255.1 Ktedonobacteraceae bacterium
ACAAAAGGGATATCCAGTTCCATAAATGCATCACCGAAGGCTTGCGACAGGTATACAGCGCCCATACGCCAGGGCTGGCGCACAGCCTGTTCGCCGCCGGGAAGCGGAACATTCGCCAGGTGCGCAAGCCGCTCGAAGCCCAAGAGATTCGCTACCATGATCTCGCAGCCCCAGATGGTCCCATCTGTGCCATAGCCCGTTCCATCGGCGGCCACCCCGATCACTGATTCAGTCAGTCCATACTCAGCTAGAACGCTTGCAATGTGCGCGTGGTGATGCTGAACACCAATTTTCTGGGCAATTTCCGAGTCGAGTGCATATTTTGTGGCCAGGTATTCGGGGTGCAGGTCATAAGCCACTGCTTCCGGGTAAATATCGAAGAGATGTTGAAAATGCGTAATGCCTTCCTGGAACGAAATGAGCGTCTCCAGGTTCTCTAAGTCTCCGATATGGTGGCTGATAAAGGCCTGGTTCCCTTTACCCAGGCAAAAGGTGTTCTTGAGATGAGCGCCACAAGCCAGCAATGGCATGGGAAAATCCAGGGATAGAGGGATCGGTTCGGGGGCAAAACCACGCGAGCGGCGGAAGTACTGTGTGCCATATGCGGTAACTCGCATAACCGAGTCGTCACAACGTACATGAATGTCACGATTATGCACGAGCATCCCATCAGCAAGCGAAGCTAGCCTCTCCCGCGCATCGACGTCTTGATACGCGATTGGCTCATCGTTCAGGTTGCCGCTGGTCATAACCAGTACAACCTGGCGTTCCGTTTTGTCCATCTCAGAGCAGGCTTGCAGCAGCACATAATGCAACGGCGTATACGGCAGCATAATGCCTAGTGTATCATGCGCTGGGGCAACCTCGCTAACAACATAACATTCAGCACGCTTTTGCAGGAGTACTATGGGCCGCTGACGCGACTGCAGAAGCTCTGCCTCATCCGCGCTTACTGCGCATAGTTGCATGGCTGTTTCCAGGTCGGGGACCATCAGCGCAAAAGGTTTGGCCTCGCGGTGCTTGCGTTCCCGTAGTTGCTGTACCGCATTGGTATCCAGCGCATTGCACGCCAGGTGATAGCCTCCTAACCCTTTGATTGCCAGGATGGCTCCCTCAAGAAGGCGTTGGGCTGCAGTGCGAAAAGGGTCTGTGCACTCAACAGATTTGCCTGCTTGATCGAGCAGATTTATTTGTGGGCCACAAATAGGACAGGCATTAGGTTGTGCATGGAAACGCCGGTTGAGCGGGTCATCGTATTCGCTCTGACAGGCACGGCACATTGGGAAATCACGCATAGTGGTCTTCTCACGATCATAGGGGACATCTTGAATAATCGTAAAGCGTGGCCCACAGTTGGTGCAATTGATAAATGGATAGTGGTAGCGCCGGTCAGCAGGGTCAAATAGTTCACGAAGACAGTCATCACAGATGCTGGTATCGGGCGAGATCAAGGCGCGTCGTTCAGCCCCAATCTTGCTATGAACGATCACAAAGGCCGACTCGTGGGATAATGGAACAAGCTCTGTGACAAGCGTGTCGATACGAGCAAGTGGAGGAGCCTCCTCGCGTAGGACTTGCTGAAAGCTGTCGAGTGCCTGGAGGCGTCCCTCAACCTCAATGGTTACTCCACGGCTATCGTTTAGCACAAAACCAACCAATCCCCAGCGTAGAGCCTGGCTGTACACAAAGGGGCGGAAGCCCACCCCTTGTACAATGCCCTGCACTGTGAGCCGTCGTCGCTGCGAGTTCGAATGAGAAGGGGCAAACTCCACAATTGACTCCTGCTTCTAGCTCAATGCAGCCGTTAGAGATCCATCGCCGCAACGCCAATGTGCTGGATACATCCACACTCTACAGCGCGTCGAGCAAAGCTCAGGACGGATGAAAGGAAGTACCTCCGGTCAGCAGCGATGCAAGGAAGTGTTAGAGATCCATCGCTGCAACTTATCAGCATCTTCTAGATAGCATAGCAGGTCTTGCCCAAGAGTTCCACTGTCGTCATCGTTCAAGCAGGGTTTTTCGCTGTGCCTGTTTTGTCTCTCTCTCGCCTATGCACCGCCTACGGCGGTGCCAGAAAAAGAAGTGTGGGGGCTGGCGATGCATGGAAGTAGTTAGAAATCTATCGCTACAACGCCGACGTGCTGGATAAATCCGCACTCTACAGCGCGCCTGTTTGAAAGTCATCCGTCCAACGACGCTAGCGCGCCTAGTACTACAGTTGTAATCTAGGAAGAACGGCCAGGCGACGCTTG
>JBGQJX010000542.1:0-2242 GCA_041499255.1 Ktedonobacteraceae bacterium
AGTATAGCATAGGTGAACCAATGCCATGTAGGCGTTTTTCCGGCGTTGGCAGCCGCGCGCAGTTTGTTGTACCACTGTAGAGTTGGCTGTCTGCGATTGCCAACTCTACAGTGGTACAACATATTATTGGGAAATGCGCAGCGGTGAGAATGGGACTTCTCCCAGAATACTACTGCTCGTAAGCGCCGCCATTCATGCTGAGAGTCGCGCCAGTATAATAATCCCCATCTGTGATGAGGTAGAGAACAGCACGAGCTACCTCTCGAGGAGTGCCGGCCCGGGCTAGAGGTATCCGAGCCAGGATCGCCTCCCTCGTCTTCTCTGGAATCGACTCGAACATTTCTGTTGCGATGTAACCGGGACAGATAGCGTTGACCGTTACGTTAAAGCGGGCCAGTTCCAGGGCTGCTGTTTTGGTGAAACCAATAATGCCAGCTTTGGCAGCTGAGTAGTTAGCCTGGCCGAAGCTTCCCGTCAGGCCATTCATAGAACTCATATTGATGACCTTGCCGCTCTTCTGCTGCATGAAATAGGGCAACGCTGCTTTCACCGTGTAGAAGTAGCTGTTCAAGTCAACCTGGATGACCTTATCCCAATCCTCCGGAGTGAGATTCTTCATCGAGCGATCAATGTTTATGCCAGCATTATTGACCAGCACGTCTATCCGGCCAAACCGAGCAACGGTCTCTTCGATGAGTTTGGCTGCCTCTGTCGCATCCGATACATCGGCTTGGATCGCCACTGCATCTGGTGATCCACTCTGATGGAGCTTGGCTACCAGTTCATCAGCAGCCTCCTTGCTTTTGGCGTAGTCCACTACCACCCTGGCCCCCTCATGTCCTAGTTCCTCGGCTATGGCATGTCCAATGCCTCTTGATGCGCCTGTGATGACGACAACTGCCCCTGCAATCGTTCCCATCTGGGAACCTCCTTTCCATTACTATGAGAATATTTTAAAAACTATTGTGCCTCTTCCCTTGATTGATTACTTCTATCAATATGAGATTTGGCCATTCTATTCTTCTCAAGTATGGGATATAAATATCACAGATCGATCACAGCAATCTTTCCTTCCATTACAAAGCAGTCACACGTTCTGCGCTGCCACCTGTAAAACTGTAGCGTATAATATGATGTGAGTTAATTTGGGGCGTTTGAAATATTTGAAATAAAGGGACAAGCCTCTCAATCGATCCACAGTTGCCCCATGTTTGCTCTGCATCCCAGGATCGCTGGATTCGGTGAAAAGTTTGCGCCATGAGAATACGTCCACTGGCTCCTGCGTAAGATAGAAACCATGGCAGTGGTTGTCCGCGAGTGGAATCTGCGACAGGTCTATGGGCGTCATGTAGAACCTCCAGTCCTGGTAGGCTAGAACATATAGAAAATGTAGCAGGTATTTAGTTCAAAGTTAGCGGGCTGGCGTGAGTGCTCAGGTTGTGCGCGGGCTCGTCTTCTGCGCCGCGATCAATGTTAGCATCTCATAGGCGACATTTGCCGCCAGTAAAGCGGTGATTTGTGTTGGATCGTAGGCTGGCAGCACCTCAACGATGTCGAAAGCGACGAACTGAATCCCGCGAAGCCCTCGCAGCAATTGCAGCGCTTCCCAACTTGTGACACCGCCGACCTCTGGTGTACCCGTACCAGGAGAATAGGCAGGATCAACAAAATCAATGTCGAAAGTCAGGAAGGCAGGACCATCGCCAACACGCTTCACCACAATTTCTGCAACCTCCGCCATGCTATGCTGGCGCATCTCATCATTGGGCATCAGGTATAACCCCAGGTCACGCGCAACATCATAATCGGCGGCGTCATAGATGGGTCCACGCATACCGACCTGGATACAGCGCGATGTATCAAGTAACCCTTCCTCGACGGCTCGTTTGAAAGTAGTGCCATGATTGTATTTGCGCCCAAAGTACTCGTCCCAGGTATCACTGTGAGCGTCGAAATGCGCCAGTCCTAGCGGCCCAAAGCGTTGCGCAGCGGCACGCAATTCAGCCAGGGTAATGGAATGGTCACCTCCAAGGCAAATAGGAATGATCCCTGCATCCAGTATGGGTTTCAGACCGGCCTCAATGCGGGCATAGCTATCTTCAATATAGCCTGGTACAATCGAAATATCACCACCATCTGTCACTGAAAGCGTGCCGAACACATCGACACCAACCGCAGGGTTGTAGGGACGCAAGAGGGAAGATGCGTCGCGGATAGCTGCAGGCCCAAAACGCGCTCCTGC
>JBGQJX010000543.1:0-2221 GCA_041499255.1 Ktedonobacteraceae bacterium
CCGGCCTGAGACGGCGCAGCCGACTTCTTGGGGCCCTGGTCCCTTCTCTAACCTGGCCGCTCATCCCGGAACTGATGCGAGGTGTAGGCGAAGTCGTAGGCAGTACCTCGTATGAACTCATCCTGTATAGCATCACTGATGTGAATCATGAGAAAGATCGCAGTGATGTCATTGATCGCATCGTTGGGACCCAACTGGCGGCTGGCCTAATTGCCGTCTTCCCGGGCCCCTCGGTGAGGCATCTAGCAGAACTGCACTCGCGCGACTTTCCCGTTGTGTTGATTGACGACCAGGAGATACCGCCTGAGGGGACACCCTGGATCAGCGTCGATAACCGCCTGGGCGCCTATGAAGCCACCCGCCACCTGATTTGCCTGGGGCATCGCCGTATCGCTCATATCCAGGGTCCGCTCAAGTACCTGGTGTCGCATGACCGCTACCATGGCTACTGCGATGCGCTGGAAGAGGCTGGTATTGCTCTCGACCCCACCCTGGTGCTGGAAGGCGATTTCATGCCCCAAACCGGGCGCACCTGTGCTAATGTTTTCTTTGATTTGCCTGCTGAGAAATGTCCCACGGCCATCTTCGCAGGTAGCGATTATATGGCCTATGGCGCCATTGCGGCAGCGCAGCAGCGCGGTATACGCGTGCCGGAGGACATAGCAGTAGTTGGCTTCGACGATAACCCTTCATCCGCCCACATGGAACCGGCACTAACAACTGTCCGGCAGCCGTTCTATGAAATGGGCCGCCGCGCCTGTGAAATTCTCCTTACCCTCGTTGACACACCACGCCCGGTGAATGGTCCTACCCGCAATGGCTGGATGTCTGGGGTGCCCGCGTCAATTTTCGATGAACCAATTCGCATCAAAATGCCGACCAGCCTTATAGTGCGTGCGTCCTGTGGTGCTTCCCGCCGCATCACCATTGAGTAAGAAGGGGGTGAGCGCAGACTCTTGTTCTATTCATTCGGTTCTCTTTACGTAGTGGTTGTTTGCGGAGATTGACATCCGAGAACGGCGGATAATGTAATACCCTCGCGGTCTGTTTCTATCGATACAACGGATTGTTTCAATGCGTAAACCGTGTTGTACCGTTGTCAGGTTGTCCTTTTGTCCTTTTACGGCGCGTTCTTGAAGTAAAGGCTTCTCAACGTCTGTGAGTCGCCGAACGAATCGTTTTCTAGCGTTAGGAGGTTAAACGTGACTCCCAATCTAGCATCTTCACCGCACCGGTACCGCCCGGCTGTAGTGTTTTTCTCACTGCTGACCGTGCTGGCTTTGGTGCTGGCCGCCTGTGGTGGCAGCAGCAACACAACAACAACAACATCAAATCGGGCAACAACGCTCCGTGTTCTATCTGCTCCCGGACAGCCCAACCCTGATCTCTTCAACCCATACTTTAACACCAACCAGGGTGGCGACTTTGGGGCGCAAGGGCTGCTGTATGAACCACTTTTCTTCACAAACCTGTATAACGGTCAGACGACGCCATGGTTGGCCTCAAGTTTTTCGTATTCCAGCGATCTGACGCAGTTGACATTCCATTTGCGTCCTGGGGTGAAATGGAGTGACGGCCAGGCTCTCACAAGCGCGGATGTCAAGTTCACCTTTGACTTGATGAAGGCGAATCCTGCTCTTGACCAGAGCTCGGTATGGGCTTTGCTCAAAAGCGTTGATGCACCTGATAGCAGTACCGTTGTATTCACGCTGCTGCACCCACAAAGCACCTCGCTCTTCCGTCTTGGTGACCAGGTTTTCATAGTGCCACAGCATATCTGGGCAAATATCAGCGGTGACCCGGCTAAGTTCGCCAATGATAACAATCCTGTTGGCACCGGTCCATATAAGCTCACCAGTTTCAGTCCCGACCTGATTACCTACGATGCAAACCCCAATTACTGGGGCGCGAAGCCGCAGGTTAAAAAGATCCAGATACCGTCGATCAAAGACAACACGACAGCCATTACCGATATGATCCAGGGCAAGCTCGACTGGATGGGTACTGGTTGGAATCCCGACTACGATCCCCTCTATACTGCGAAAGATCCACTGCACAATCGCACGTGGTTTGCTGCGAGTAACACGGTGATGCTCTACCTGAACCTGCAAAAGGCTCCATTCAATAACCTCCTGTTCCGTAAAGCGATCAACGCGGCGATTAACCGCGATCATTTGCCACAGGGCGTAGCTAAATATGCCGGGGTTGCCAATCCAACCGG
>JBGQJX010000544.1:0-2156 GCA_041499255.1 Ktedonobacteraceae bacterium
TCTACTGATTGTTGGGGGAGATTGAGATTAGCGTTTAATCAATGTGAAACACGGCCTTCCCGTTGACATTCCGTTCGCGGAGGGCTGTTGTGGCACGGTATAGATTATGCCAACTATCCTCAAGGCCGATCTCAGGGGTCAGCTTTCCTGAGGCAACCAGCGAAACGAGTGTTGCCAGGTCTATTCCCATAGAAGCTGGGGTGCCAGACTCATAGATGAAGAACGCGAGCAGGCGTGCTCCCGCATGACCAGCGAAGTTGGCAAAACTGATAGGGGACTGCTCTCTGGAAGAATTGCCAAACACGACAATGGTGCCCCCGGGGACTACTTTGCTCATGGCTCCTGTGAGCGATGTTCCTCCGACCGATTCCAAAATCAGGTCAAACAATCCCTCTGACGCCTGGATATTTGTGACAATGGCAGTCGCTCCTCGTTCAGTTAGACCGGTTGCACGTTCGGGGCGTCCGGCTACTCCTGTCACTTCTGCTCCAGCCAGGGCGGCCAGTTGAACGGCAAAGCGACCGACACCCCCCGCGGCTCCAGTGATCAGCACCCGCCGTCCCAGCAGAGGGCCTCCAAGACGGACGAGACGCAGGGCGGTTAATCCCGCGATGGGAAGGGTAGCGGCGCTGGCGAAGCTGACGTTGTCCGGTAACGCGGCCA
Source organism: Ktedonobacteraceae bacterium (assembly GCA_041499255.1). Taxonomy (GTDB): domain Bacteria; phylum Chloroflexota; class Ktedonobacteria; order Ktedonobacterales; family Ktedonobacteraceae; genus UBA11361. Next base: position 664 of record JBGQJX010000544.1, read on the forward strand.
TACGTGCAGTGGGGGCAGCGACACGTTGTGCCCAACCTGCACCGTCAACAAGGGCCACGACACGTGTTCCTGCCCTCGGTCCACTGCCGTCCGTGGCAGCTTGTACAACGATCCCTGCAATATCCTGGCCAGGACGCCATCCTTCGGACCTGGCGGCAAGCAAAGCCAACTCTCCACGATTTAAGGAAAAGGCGTGGACTGCCACAAGAGCCTCACCGGCGGCAGGTTCTGGTTCGGCAACCTCACGTAACTCGACGGGAATCGGTGCTGATGGAGTATTCATAAGAGCAAGCATGAGATCTATCCTTGTGTATCAGCGGCAAACGCAAGCGCAGCAGAGATAGCATCACGATTAAGACGAGGGTATGCTTCAAGAAGCTCGTCAATAGTGGTTCCTCCAGCAAGCTCATCAAGAATTTGCTCAACAGCGATGCGAGTTCCCTTGATGGCAGGTTTACCAAAGAGCACATTAGGGTCTGAGGTGATCCATTTTCGATACTCTGGCATGGTTTTCTCCTTTTTCAACATGCTTGCATCTTAATCAAGACACACTTCTCATAACACCTTCAGAAAATATTGAAGTCTAAGCATCTGTTGCTTTGATTTTAAAACTATGTTTCAACGGCTTGCTGTTAGAGGTGTAGACTAACCAATTATCTAATTGCTCAGGTCAGCCCCTGGTCTTTCAGTTTAGTACATAAAGAGATTTTTGGCAATAGAAAATTTGAGAGGTATTAAATGTCCTCACGGTCAGTCGACATAGGCACATTTGCCGATATTAGTCAGGGTAATGCAGCTTGAAATAGCATGCTTTTTGTAGATGTGATGTTCTCGTGAGATTTGATTGTGCTGCGGAGAGCAGGTTGTGATATACTTGCTATATGCTTTAGGGTGGAAATCATGTTATTGCGTTTGCGTTCGTTACCTCGAGAAATGGGAGCGAACAATGATATCTCTGAGGCGACGAGATGAGAAAGCATATGGAGAAGATGAGCAAGAGCTTTTCCAGCGTTCTATTCCCGAAAAAGTTGCTTGACTTTGCACCCGCATAATTAAGAGACCTTCTCGGAGAGAACGAGACGAGGAGGCACGATATGGTACGACTCTCCAAAATTTATATAACAAAATATATCCTTCCCCTGGCGCTGCTCGCCCTGATGTTATTCGGCCTGCTGGCTGCATGCGCTGTACAGCAAAACACACAAAATCCGGCAGGGACTTCTACACAGGACCCACCAATACCACAACTTACCGAGGCTACGCACGGCATACTGGATACTACAGGAACGGTCCCACAGAGTTACATAGCACAACTGCAAGCACGGTCGGATGAGGTGCAAGCACATGGGTACCAGATCGCGGTGGTTATCTTCAATGACCTGGCGAGTGATCCTCACCAGTTTGCCACCGATGTATTCAATAAAAATGGTATCGGATTTAAAGACACGAATAACGGTGTCCTATTCGTCCTCTACCTTCAGAAAGCAGGCACA
>JBGQJX010000545.1:0-2106 GCA_041499255.1 Ktedonobacteraceae bacterium
CCTCCTCTAAGCGCACTTTGCCGAAGAACGCCTCAATCGCCATCGTACCCACCAGCAAGATCACCTTTGGTCGCAAGAGCCTCATCTCCTCTTCAAGAAATGGCCTGCACAATGCGACTTCCTGTGGGGAAGGTCGTCTATTTTCATTATTTTTTGGATTGCGTCCAGGGTCACAGCGCGTCAGTGAACTGAGGTAGGTATGTTCGTGAAGGTATTTGGGAGGGAAACCGGCTTGCTCAAGCCACTTTTGTAGAATACTCCCACCTGGTCCGCTGAACGATCGCCCCTTCGCGACAGAGCGATGTCCTGGCGCCTGGCCCATTACAAGTATGCGATCACTGGCTCGACCATTTACAATGGGGCGGGCAATAGGGATGTAGCCATGATCCTGGCAGAGCCGGCAGGCTTTGATACGCAGTTGAAGCGCGGTAAGAGCCGCTTCTCGCTCTTGCTCCATCGGTAAAATCGTGATCATTTTGCCAGGCTGGGTTTGATGTAGTCGCAGGCGAGATGGCGATATTTCCCACGATAGTAGGCAAGAGGTAGTTTATCAACGTCGGCAGCATCGCCATCTTCGTTGGCAAGGATTGTTGCGTGTCTTTTATCTTCTTCAATAGCAAAGGAGACCCGCCCGGTGGTGCCCATCGCCATAACCTCTCCCACGAAAATGACATGATCGCCGCCGGGATATTCTGCCACCACGCGAGCATCTAGAAATGCGAGGACATCGTCAATGATGGGCGAACCTGTCGCGGCAGCATGGAAGCTGGCATGGCAGAAGTATTCATAGCGATCTTCATTAGAGGTGGCGAAGCAGCGCGAGAGATATTCTTGTTCACTGGTGAGTATATTAATAGCAAATATGCCGCTTTCGCGGATGGCTGGGAGGGTATTACTGGTGAGGTCGACGCACACTAAAACCAAAGGTGGGTCGAGAGAGACGGAACAGAATGCATTGACTGTTAAACCTGCGAGAACCCCCTGACTACGTGTCGTAACAACGGAAACTCCCGTTGCGAACTGGCCTGCCACCTGCCGGAAAAAATCATTTTCAATTGTCATATATCGCTTGTCCTTTGATCGGACGCAGTGTTGCGCGTCAGTAGCTTTTATGTATATTGTAGTATCATCTGGATTGCTCCTCTTGTCAACTGTCCATAAGTGCAGGAGTGGTGGTGTGTGAGGTCAGAAAGCTGATTGACAATGGGGTACGCCTACGCGTATACTGCCCACATCAGTTATGTTGTGTTCACCGGGTGGCCTGATTTGGTGATCAGGCAGAATAGGGAAGTCGGTGCAACTCCGACACAGTCGCGCTACTGTAACTGGCGAGTACAATGTCTCAGCGGATATCGCAGGTCAAACCGAGGGTATACGTTGGAAAAAGCCACTACCATGAAAGCGAGAAGCCAAACTTCAGATTTTCAGGTGGGAAGGCCAGGCAAGGAACGTTTGTAGCCAGAAGTCAGGAGACCTGCCCGGTGCAAAGAAAGACGGCTTGTAGGGTGAAGTATTGCTTCACCGCGGAAGCCGCCTGGCTCATGTTCCTTCGCGTAATGAGGAGCGAGCAAATGAAAATCGAACGACGCTCTGTCAAACGGCCAGTGAAAGGCTTGCGCGCGCTGCCGTCAGCGCTCGCATTGCTCATATTGAGTGGAGTATTGTTCGTCGTTATACTGGTCGCGGTAAGTTTTGGTTCAACGCCTATACCGATAGGCGCAATTGCCCAGATTCTCTTGAATGGCACGGGGATCTTCCATTTTACCAGGCAATGGGATCCAACGGTTGAACTGATCATCTGGCAGGTACGGATGCCCGTTGTGATTGGCACGGCGCTCGTAGGTGCGGCGCTGGCCACTGCCGGTGTGCTGTTTCAGGGAATGCTGCGCAATCCCCTGGCGGACCCCTATCTTATGGGAACTTCTTCAGGCGCTGCCCTGGGCGCGGCCATTGCCTTTGTCCTGCCTTTTGATACTGTCTATGGTTCGTTGTTCTCGCTGACTCCAGTATTAGCATTTGTTGGAGCTATGTTGACGGTGTTATTCGTGTACAGTATCGCTCGCAGCGATGGGCACACGCCTGTCGTAACGCTTCTTCTAGCAGGCG